>CAYRQC010000466.1:0-2891 GCA_964426265.1 uncultured Phycisphaerales bacterium
GAACCAGGTGAGCCGCGAGAACGGCAAGCGGCGCGCCGTCGTGCAGGCGAACGTGCGCGGCCGCGATCTCGGCTCATTCGTGACCGAGGCGCAGCGAGAGGTCGCGAAGCTCCAGCTTCCGGCCGGAACCTGGCTCGTCTGGGGCGGCACTTACGAGAACCTGGTCGCCGCCCGCGAGCGCCTCGGACTGGTCGTGCCGATCTGCTTCCTGCTGATCTTCGTCCTGCTCTACAGCACGTTCGACTCGCTGCGCTGTGCACTATTGGTCTTCAGTGGCGTGCCGCTCGGCCTCACTGGCGGGATCGTGGCGCTCTGGCTGCGGATGATGCCTTTCTCGATCTCGGCCGGCGTCGGGTTCATCGCGCTCTCCGGCGTCGCCGTGTTGAACGGTCTCGTGATGGTGAGCTTCTTCCGGCAGCTCGAGAAGGAGGGCGCCACCGTGGAGGACGCGGTGGTGCGCGGCGCGATGACGCGGCTGCGGCCGGTGCTGATGACCGCGCTCGTTGCGTCGCTCGGCTTCGTGCCGATGGCGCTGGCGACCGGCACCGGCGCCGAAGTGCAGCGGCCGCTGGCGACCGTCGTCATCGGCGGTCTGGTCTCGAGCACGCTGCTGACGCTGGTTGTGCTGCCGGTGCTCTACCACCTCTTCGCCCGCAAAGAGGCGACTGCGGTCGCACGGTAGCCTTCCGCGCTTCGACTCGAGCGCGGGAGGTGGGCATGGGGCTGCTGGATCGTTTCCGAAAACCGGATGAGCGCGAGCCGGGCGCTGTGCCCGCTCTGCCGCAGAAGAGTGGCGTCGAGGAGCTCGACGCGACGCTTGCGATCGATCCTGCCAACACGACCGCTTTCCATGCGCGGCTCGATCTCGAGCGCCAGCGCAGCGGCGACGAGGCGCGGCGCGCGCTGATCGCGAAGCTCGACGCCACGGGCAAGAGTTGGCGCGCGGGACTCCTGGTGGCGCTCGACCATCTCGACCACAAAGAGCTTGCGCCGGCGCTCGCGGTCCATCGGCGGCTGCTGGCAGCATTCGGCGAGCAGGGCGAGCTGCTCCTCAGCATCGCGGGCGACCTCGGGAGCCGCGGCCACGCGCGCGAGGCGCTCGAGCTGGTCGGCCCGCTCTACGATCCGACGCGTCACGGCGGCGAGCCCGGGCTCAATCTGGTGCGCTGCTGCGACGCCGTGGGTGACGTCGAGCGCGGCCGCGCTCTGCTGCACGTGATCGCGCTGCTGCGCCGTCCCGACCTCGTCGCCACGATCGACGAGATGACGCTCGCGCTCGACCGGCGCGCCGCCGTGCAGCGCGGCCGTCCCGCGACCGCGACCCCGAAGATCAACCTGGTGATCCTGAGCGATCCGCTCTTCTTCCACGGCCTCGTCGAACCAGGCTGGCTGCTGCCGAGGAAGCCGCCCTACTCGCGCTCCGTCGCGCTACTGCCTTGGACAACGTCGGCGGCGTCAGCGGGGCGGTCGTCGGCGACCTCCTCGCCAGCGCGCGACGGCGACGGCGGCCATTTCGGGCGCGGCGTCGCGGCATTGCTCGCTGAGCAGGTCTGGATGCACACGGCACATCGCGGCGCCGTCGTATTGCCGGTGGTGAATGGTGTCGGGTTCGCGGCGCTCACGGAGCCGCTCTCGCCGGAGAGTGTGGCATCGGCGTGGCCGGAAGAGCAGCGCGGCGGCCTGCTGGTGCTGAGTGGTCGGCACACGACCGAGCACGTCACCGAGGTCGTGGAGATGGAGCTCTGGGACGCCGCACAGGCGCGGGTGGTGCACCGGTTGCGGGTGAGCGCGCCGGTCGGTGGCTTCGACGCGCTGATCGCCGCCGCCGAGCGCGAGCTGCGAGTCGCGCTCGAGCCGAGCACCTCGGCGACGCTGCTCGCCGCGAAGACGCCGCGTACGCCGACCCGCCAGGCGGAGGCACTCGCGTCGGCGTTGACCCTGCTGCTCGCGGGGCCGCGGGCTCCGCTCGCCGGAATGGTGATGGGGGAGCGCGTGGTGTTGCGTCGGCTGCTCCGGTTGGCGCAGTCCGGCGCGGCGATCGACACCCTCGATGCGCTGGTCTGCGCGATTTTTTCACTGCGGGCGCAGCACGGCTCCGAGGTTGCAGGTGAGTTCACCGAGGAGCTGGTGGAGTGGTTCGAGCAGGCGCCGGCGACCTCCGTGCGCGTCCAGCTCCTCGCCGCGCCTCTCCGAGCGCTCGGCCTCACCGCCGTCTGGCGCGCGCGCCGCGAGGCGATCGTCGCCGCGGCGAAGCCGGCGGCGAAGGAGTGGATCGCGAGGCTCGAGGGGGTGAGGTCGTGAGCCTCTGGCAAATCTCGCCGCACCCGACCGCGGCTTCATCCAACGGGGTCGGTCGCGACCGACCGGGAGCCAGCGGGGAGCCGACAAGAACAACGCTGACCTCCGGCTAGGAAATCTCGTGTCGGAATCGGGACGAGCGCTCTCTCTCTGTCGAGTGCGGCTACTCGGACGACCCGGGCGGCGGAGCGCGGAGGAAGGTTCGATGTTCGTGATGTGCGCCGATTCACTGGTGCCTCGGTTTGGAAGCTGGCTTCACCACGTTCCGCTCTCTATGAAGCGCGCCGTTGTGGAGTCGACCCATCGTCCATGCCCGCGACCGCGATCGAGATGGGAGGAAGCGGCGATGACCGACGGCCAGGCGGCTGCCGCCAGTGCCAGCGCGAGCGGCAGTGCCAGCCCGCCCACTGCGCACACGGCGATCCTGGGTTGGCTCGGCGGCGACGATTTCGATTCGCTGAACCGGCACATCATGGATGTCTACTACGACTGGCTGAAGAAATACCTGCGCGGCAGCCAGACCTTCAAGGCCGTTGCGACGGCGCGGAAGCTCGACCGCGATGGCAAGGAAGAGTGGCTCAACGAGACGCTCG
>CAYRQC010000467.1:0-7500 GCA_964426265.1 uncultured Phycisphaerales bacterium
AAACACCGATCACCCGACCCAAAAGCCCGAGAAGCTCATCGCCAAGCTGGTGCTCGCCGGTTCCAAACTCGGCGACGTGGTGCTCGATCCCTTCTTGGGCTCCGGTACGACGTCAGTCGTCGCGAAGAAGCTGGGGCGACAGTTCATCGGCATCGAGAAGGAAGAGAGCTTCTGCCTGCTCGCCGAAAAGCGCTTGGAGTCGGCCGATCACGATTCATCGATTCAGGGATATTCCGGCGGCTACTTCTGGGAGCGGAACACCCTGGCGCTCCAGAAGGCCGGGAAGAAACCGTCAAGAGCCATTGTGACCGGGCAATCCGAGCTCTTCGTGAGTCAATCGTGACGAGCCGGCTCTTCCATACGAAGGACCAATTGCTGATCCAGGAGCGAGTCCGCGAGTTGATCAACCACAGTGCGGACTTCCTCTCCAAGAACACGGCGCAGAGCCCGCGGGCAGCCGGCGATGCAATCCAGGACGTCGTAGCTGGTTCCTTCGACAAGCTCCTTGGCGAGCACTGCGGCGAGTACTCTTCGAACTTCGCTCGCCGCGCCATGGCCGACCTCGCGTTCAAGGATCGCGAGGGGTTGTACTACATCGTCGACGTCAAGACGCACCGGACTGACACGAAGTTCAACATGCCGAACCTCACCTCCGTGGAGCGACTTGCTCGTTTCTACGAGGATGACACCAACTTCTTCACGATACTGCTGGTGAGCTACCGCGTGGATGGCGTGCAGGCGAAGGTCACTGACGTCAAGTGGCTTCCCATCGAGTTTCTCGGGTGGGACTGCCTGACGATTGGTGCCCTTGGATGGGGCCAGATTCAGATCGCCAACTCAAATGTCGTGATCGTGAAGCCGGGCTATTCGCGGAAGCGGTGGATGTTGGAGCTCTGCAACGAGATGCTCGCGTTCTATCCGAAGGAGATCTTGAAGATCGGCGAGCGGGTCTCCCGTTTCGAGCGAGTTCGCGAGTTCTGGACCCAGAAGGCCGATGAATGACGTCAACGACCGGTTCCCGCCGGCCGACGACAAGAAGGTCGAAACGCCGCCGCCTTTCGTGCGTAATAGGTGGCCCTCCCCCCGTTTCCACCGAGGCTTCTTCCATGGTCCAACTCGCATCGCTCTGGCTGCCGATCGTCCTCTCCGGTGTCGCCATCTTCTTTCTCGGCTTCCTGCTGCACGTCGTGATGCCGCATCACAAGGCCGACTACGCGAAGCTGCCGCAGGAGGACGCGGTGGTCGCGGGTCTGCGCGAGCGGGGCGTGCGCGCCGGCCAATACGTCTTCCCCCACTGCGGCGACCACAAGGAGATGGCCAAACCCGAGTTCCAGAAGAAGTTCGTCGACGGTCCCAGCGGTTTCCTCTTCGTGCGCGTGCCCGGCCCGGTGGCGATGGGGCCGTTCATGCTCCGGTCGTTCCTCTTCAACGTCATCGCTTCCGTCCTGGTCGCCTACGTCGCGACGGTCGGGTTGCACGTCGGCGCGAAGGGCATCGATGTCTTCCGTTGCACGTTCGTGACGTGCTGGCTCTCCAACGCCGGGGCGCTCGCCTACAACTCGATCTGGGGTGGCCACTCGTGGAGCTCCACCGTCCGCTCGATGATCGACGCGGTGGCCTACGCGGCGGCCTCGGCGGCGCTGTTCGCGTGGCTCTGGCCGACGGGGTGAGCAACGGTGCCGCTGCTGGCGTGGTGCGTGGCGATCGCGTCCGCCCCGGCAGGCGACGTGACGATCCGCATCGTGGATGGCGCGAAGCAACCGGTCGCCGGCGCGTGGATCGCGTGCGGCGGAACCGGATACGGCACGCCGACGATCAGCCTCGATGCACTGCAACGCTGGATCGAGGTGGGTGGTCGCGGCGCGCCGACGACCGGAGTGCAGTGGATCAAATCGGGAGTGGACGGGAGCGCGCGCGTCCGTGAGTGCTCGTTCTGGAACGACTTCGTCGCCGTGACGCCGACGCTGGGCGCGCACGCGATCGTGCCACGCGGGACGGCGAAGGACGTCGCGCTCACGCTCCGACCTCACCGTTTCTGGCGGGTGCAGGTGGTCGATCCGGCCGATCCGGAAGCGCGACCGGCGCGGACGGTTCGCTTCGGCGTGGAGCGCGCGCCGGGCTCGTCGCGAGCCGACGTCGTTCTCGGCGAACGCGAGCCGAAGGGCGAAGGGAACGTCGCGACCTTCGGGCCGCTCGACCTCGCACTCGACCCCGAGGAGATCGAGCCGGTGGTGATCGCAAAGCTCGAGCTGCCTTGGCTCGTGGCACCGCGGCTTCGACGGCATGCGGGCGCGATCGGAGCCGCGGCGATGGCGCTGCCGCTCCCGCCTCATGGCGCGTACGAGGTGCAGGTCGTCGATGGAAGCGGTGAGCTCGTCCAGCGTCCCGTGGGCGTGACCTTCTCGACGAACGAGTTCAGTCAGCTCGAGCTTCCGGGTCCCTACTTCGGCGGCTCGCGGCAGACGCTGCGAACGCACGACGGAATCGTCCGCATCGAACCGATCGGCCTCGGGCTTTCGGTGCGGCTCGGATTGGAAAAGCCGCGTCCGCCAGGCGCGAACGGAATCACCTCGACCCTGATCGACGGAGGCGGCGTCCTCGAAGGGCTCGACCATGCCGGTGAGGTGCGCGTCGTCACGCTCGTGGCGCCCGACGGCGCTCGGAGCAACGGCGAGGTCGTCGTGCGCGGCCGTGTGGTCGATGAGCAGCTTGGTCCGCTCGCGCGTCATGCGCTCGAGATCGTCGTGCTCGACTGCACGAACGGCGATCGACTTGCTGGTCACGCGGATCGCGGAGGCTTCATCGAGAGCGACGACGAGGCGTTGTTCGTGGCGCAGCTCGAGCTCGACGAGCCGCTCCCCGAAGAGGCGAAGCTCTTCGTCTTCGACCACGGCGCGATCGAGGCCGACTCGCGGGCGCAGGTCGCCGTCGGCTCCAGCCCGATCGCCAAAGGTGCAAAGTGGCGCGGCGGGGAAGTCGGTGAGATCACGCTCACGCCGCTGCCGATCCTGCTCTCGGGCCAGGTCGTCGATGCCGAGGGCGCACCGCTCCCGGGGCTCCTCGTGGAAGTCGCCTGTGATCGCGACGCGTTCAAGGCCGATGCCACAATTCCCGGGTGGTGGAAGCAACGCTACAGCCACAACGGACAGCCGTGCGACCCGGCGGGGCGCTTCGAGATTCGCGGGTTCGCGGGCGCGCAGGCGTGGACCGTGCAGAGCTGGCAGGTCGGCGGCGGCTATCCGCTCTCCGGCAGGTCGCCGATCGTGCCCGGAACGCGTGACGTCGTGCTGAAACGCGAACTTGGGATCGATGAGCCCATGAGCGACGAGGAAGGCGGGATTGCCGGGCTCTTGCTGCTCGATCCCGAAGTTCCGCGCAGCGTGATCAAGGTGGAGCTCGAGCCACCGGGAACGAAGGACGATCCAACCGCCCACCGCTGGTCGCTCGACGGGACATTTCGAGATGCGCCGGGAGATCGATTCGGCTTCGAGCGCGTGCCGATCGGCAAGTGGGACCTGCGCGTGCGCATCAGCGCACTCGGCGAGCCCGACCACGAGCTCGCGCGGCTCGACGGCGTCGAGATCCACCTCGGCACCACCACTCCGATCCCACCGATCGACCTGCGTGGTCGGATCAAGGCCGCGCATGTACGGCTCGTCGATCGCTCGGGGATTCCCGTTCCGGCCGGCTACGTCTTCTGTCGCGAGCGACTGCGCCGTCCGCGCGAGCCCGGCGCGCAGCCACAGCCCGACTACGATCGTTTCTGGAACGCCGAGTACGTCGCGTGCACGACGAGCGATTGGCCGACCCTCGAGTTCCTCGGCCGCGGCTGCCGCCGGCTCCTCCAGCAACTCGACAAGCCGGGCGACTTCGAGCTCGTATTGCCGCCGCCGCTCGTGGTCTGCGTGCGCCTGCCCGCCGCCCTCACGTTGCCGCCGGCGCCGCTCACCCTCGACGTGTCACTGCTGACCGATCAGATCCTGACCTGCATCAACTTCCTGCACGGCGGCGCGCCGCCCGACGGGGATTCGGCATCGTTCGACGCGACCGGTGTCGTCGAGCTCCGGCTCCCGGCGGCGGCGCGCTACAAGCTGGGGATCGTGGTGAGCCACCGGACCTGGTCGCGCGACGAGCACGGCTCGAGCTCGAGCTGGCAAGGCCGTGACGTGCAGCCCGATCGGTCGATCGACTTCGCCGACAGCGACGAGCCGTGTGTGATCGACCTCGACGTCACGCAACAGGAGATCGACAAGGCGGTGAAGCAGCTTGGCAGGTGAGAGCCGCCGCGCGACGATTCCGCCGGCGGGGTCGACAAGCTGGGGGTCACTGGTTTGAGGCCAGGATCGCCCGAGAGTCGTCGCACGGCGCGACTCCGGGGCTTCGGCCAGCTTGCGAGCTGCTTTCAAGGATCGATCAACCGGAAGGTGCCGGTCGCCCCAATCGCGCGCCCATCGAATCCCTCCCCCACCTGGATCTCCCGCCAGCACCCAGCCCGCCCAATCGCGAGTCGGGCTGCCGCCTCGCCAAGTTGTCACACGCTTCGAGTGAACGCTCGTTCAGCGGACGCGCGGCGGGAGCCGCTGCGGTCGGCACCTGACCGAGCAGCGCGAGGATCCAAAGCACCACCATCGTCGCGCCTCCCCTGACAACATCACCACGAGGAATCTCCTCGCGGGAGGAGCGCGCCACGATACGCCGCGCGAGGATTCGCACACGACGAACAGCGCCTCGGCTGCATCTTGTGTACGTGATTCGATCCGGCAGCTTGTTCGGGAGGCGACCAGCGCGAGCGCGAGCCGTGCGCGCTCGCGCATCCGCGCATGTTGAGGTCGTGCACGCGTGATGAACGATCGACCACCGCCCGACGTGGAGCAGCTACTCCGCCACGCACGCTGGGTGCGCGCGTTGGCTTGCCGGCTGGTCGCCGATCCCGGACGTGCGGACGACATCGTCCAGGACACGTGGGTGGCGGCACTCGAGCACGGACCGCGCGAGGAGCACTCGATCCGTGCGTGGCTCGGACGTGTGGTCGCGAACTTCGCGTTCCAGCAGCGGCGCAGCGAAGGGGCACGCACCCGACGCGAGCACTGTGTGGCATCGCCCGAGCCGCTGCCCTCCGTCGCCGAGATGGCGGCACGCGCCGAGCTGGAGCGCAAGCTCGTGAGCGAGGTGCTCGCACTCGACGAGCCGTACCGCTCCACGGTGCTCTATTGCTACTTCGAGAACCGCTCCGCCGTCGAGGTCGCACGCGAACTGGGCGTACCGACGTCGACGGTGCGCAATCGATTGAAGCGCGCGCTCGAGCTGCTGCGTGCGCGGCTCGGCGCAGAGGAACGGGCGTCGTGGCAGTGGTGCCTCGGTGGCGCGCTCACGCCGGCCGTCACCGGCGGAACCGCGACGAGCAGCGGGACGTCGATCACGGGAGCACTCTCCATGGCGTTGAAGGCGAAGCTGGTAGTGACCCTCGCAAGCGCCGCGGTGATCACGGGTGGCGTGCTCCTCTGGCGGGAGCTCGACCATGAACCGGGTGCAAGCGCGACCTCTCACGACAGCGCCGCGCTCGACCACGCGCCACCCGAAGCTCCCGACACGCGCGACTCAATGACTGTGCCCGAGATCGCAGCCGTCGACAACCTCGGCTCCCCACGCCGAACACGAGTCACCACCGTATCGGTGAGCGAGATCCCAGTGCATGGATCGCTCGTGATTTCGGTGCGATTCATTGACCACAACGGTGCCAGCGTCACGCGACCGCTGCCCGAACGACAGCAGTCCCCGTGGATCCTGGGTCTCGACGAGACGCTTTGCGCGATCGCCACGCGCGATCCACCCACCGCGCTCGCGCCGGTGACCGAGCTCCGACTTGTCGGCAACTACACACCGGCCGGACGACCACTTCCCGGGACACGTCTCCATGTGCCGGGTGTGCCGGCGGGTTGCGCCGGTGTGATCGAGCTCCAGGAGCCGCTGCCCGCGTACGTCAGCTCGGTGCTGGACGGCATCGTGCTCGAAACACAGGTGGTCGATGCAACCACGCGCGAGGTGACGTTCGTCATCGCGCACGACGATCTGGTCGCCCGCACGAGCACGTTGCGCTTCCGGCTGCTCAGTGAAGATGGATCGGCGATCGAGAAGGCGGGCATTGCGTTGCTGCCGATCGCCGCGCGACTCCATGCCAATCCGGTCATGTCACCGTTGCCGGAGGGTGTGTGTGATCGCGACGGACTGCCGTCGGGCACCTACCAGATGCAGATCCGCGTGCCGGGGCGGGAGCATGTGAATCGTGTGATCGCGCTCGCGCCTGGACAGGTCACCGATCTCGGTTCGATCACCGTGCGGGATGGCGCACTGCTCGGCGTCAACGTGGTCGATGAAAACGGAGCGCCCGTGAGTCTCCCGGTCGAATGGGCACGCGCCTCGGAGCGCACTCGCCCGTGCTACATGCCGCCGGTGGGCTCGGGCGCGCCAGCTGACCGCTTCTTCGAAGCCGAGCTGCCGCGCGATGGAGTGTTGCTCCGCATCGCCGATCCCGCATGGGCCGTGAACCCGATCGTGGTCGACACGTCGGCCGAGCGCACCGACGGCATCACGTTGATCGCTCGTCAGGGGACGCAAGTGACGATCCGCGTCCGGGCGCCGGAACGCGCGTGCGAGCTGCGGCTGCTCGACTCCACCGGGCTCGAGATCTGGCGGGAGCTGGTGGTCGAAGCGGGCACGCTCACGGTGCGCGTGTTGCCTGGTTCGTACGAGCTGGTGCGACGCGTCGGTGCGAACGAGCAGCGGCTGCAAGAGGTCGCCGTCGAGACCACTCCGATTGCAGTTGACGTGGGCAACTGAGGAGCGAGAAGGCCGGACCGTCTCGCCAACGAACCGCATCGTCAATGCGCGGCGGCAAGAGCCTTCAACGAGACGTCGAGCTCCAGTCGCCCATCCTGCGCTTCGAGTGTGAGCGTCTGCTCCTCATGCGTCGGCGCGTAGTCGCGGGAAGTGCCGCTCGGGCTCACGATGTGGACTTCGTAGTGATCGCAGAGCGGTACCAGCAGTGTCGCGCGGCCATCGGGGCCGGTGCGCACGCTCCCGAGGGAAAGACGCGCCTCGCCGAGCCGTCCACCGACCTCGAGCGATGCGCCAGCGAGCGCGGTGCTGGTCGCCGCGTCGCGAACGACCGCGTCGAGCGTGATCGCCGTCAACGATGGATCGAACGGCGCGACGCGTGCGATCGGGACGTCGACGTGGGTCGTCTCGCCGCGCGCGACGCTGGCCAACAGACTGGTCGAGTGCCACGGGCTCGCGGCATCGATGCTTCGATCGGCGCCGCTGTTGCCCCACGCGACGACGTGAACCGCGCCGGTCGGTACGTGGTCGAAACGAAAGCGGCCGTCGGCGTCAGTCGTGCCCGAGCCGAACTCGGCCGCGTCCGGTTCCGCGATTCCGGCGTAGATGGCGACGTGGCGTCCGATGATCGGCTGCTCCGATCCCAGCTCGAAGATGCGCCCTTCG
>CAYRQC010000468.1:0-9490 GCA_964426265.1 uncultured Phycisphaerales bacterium
TGCCCACGCGGCGGTACAAGAGGTCGCCGTGATCGGCGTGCCGCACGCGCGCTGGGGCGAGGCGGTGGTCGCGATCGTCGTCTTGCGCGCCGGCACCGACCGCAACGTCGACGAGGAGCGGCTGTTCGCCCACTGCCGGCAGCACCTTGGCCACTACCAAGTGCCCAAGCGAATCCTCTTCAAGACCGCGTTGCCGCGCACCGGATCGGGCAAGATCGCCAAACGGCTCCTGCGCGACGAGTTTCGAGCACTCCGACTCCCTGACTGAATCCGGCGTACCGATCCGGGGTTCCTACGGCGGAGAAAACCGCACACTCCGCCGTCGGTGGTGCGGAAAACATCGGCGTAGGATCCCCGGATCCGTACCACGGAGCGTGCCTTGGGACGCGGACTGCGGCGTTGCGGCGAGCCAGGGATTTGCATGTCGACCCATCACTCACGTCATGGCATCGGAAGTTGTCCGGCCGCCCGATGGCTCGTGATGGCACCCATCGCCATCGCGAGTGTCATGGCCGTCGCGCCCCCCGCGCCCGCCCACGACGATCCACCCGCAAGCGTCCGCCGCGAGCTCGCCGAGATCCGCGGACGGCTTCTCGAAGCCGACGGCACGCCCGCGAGCGGCCTCACCGTCACGCTGCTCGAGCTGCGCGGCGAGATCGCAGCCACCTTCGGCGAAGACGCCTTCGATGACGTGCCCACGAGCGCAATGCGACTGGTGCTTGCCACCACGGCGACCGATGCGGACGGCCGCTTCCAACTCGGCGGCGCCCACGTCGAGCGCCTCCACGTCATCGGCATCGACCTCGGCGGACCACGGGCGACGGCGCGCGTCGTCGACGTCGGGCTCGAACGCGGCGTCACCTCGGATCTCGGCGAGCTTCAGCTCGCGCCCGGCGTCACGTTCACAGGCATCGTCACCGACGACGCAGGAGCTCCGATCGCCGGCGCGCGGCTGCGCGTCCTGCCGGCCGTCGACGTCCCGATCCCGCCCGAGCTGGTCGAGCTCTTCTTGCGCGACGAGCGGCTCGACCGCGTCTTCATCGCCCGTTCCGCCCACTCCTCGACCTTCCTCGAGCCGCCCGCGTGGGCGCGCGAGCTCGAGCACGGCCTCCTCTTCCCGACCACCACCAGCGCCGCCGACGGCACCTTTCGCCTGCCGCTCGTGCCCTACGGAATCGTCACCCTCAGTGCCGACCATCCGGACTACGTCGGCGTCGTGCACGACACCCTGCCTACGGGTCGTGAAGTGGCGCGCGACGTCGGTCGCATCGAGCTGCAACGCGGCCGCGTAGTTCACGGCAAGGTCCTCGCTGGCGGCTTGCCCGTGAGCGGCGCGATCATCTGGGCGGGCTCGGTCGTCGAGTTCGGCGCGGTTGGTCCGGCCGCCATCGCTCACTCCGTCGGCGCGACGACCGAGGACGGCACCTTCGCGATCCACGGCGTGGCGCCCGATGGTGCACTGCTCGTCGCCGTGCAGCGCCGCGCCGGCAGCGTGCCCTTTCTCTTCGGCCCACTCGCCGGCGAGACCATCACCCTCGCGGACGACACCCTCACTCTCGAGCTGCCACCCAAGACTCCACTCACGCTGTCGGTGAAGGACCTCCAAGGCCGCTCACTCGCCAGCGCGACCTTTCGTTTCATGTTGATGAGCGAAGGCACGCCCATGCTGCGCGGCTTCGGCCTGCCGCACGATTTCGAGCCACTGATCGAGCCCGGCGAAATTGGCAGCTATCGGATCGACGAGCTGCCGCCGGGTGACCTGCTCACCATCGCACGCGCGCCCGGCTGTGCCTACGAAAGCCACGCCGGCCCGTTTCCCGCCAGCGGCGCGACGATCGAGCTGGCGCTCCCACCCGAGCGGCTGCGATGCGTACACGTCATCGATGCCGCGACTCACGCTCCGCTGGAGGGCGTCGAGCTGCGCGCCGGCTACGCCAGCGAAACCGGCATGGGCGCCGCGCTCGCCTTCGCAATCAGCGACGACCACGGTGACGCCGCGTTGCACCAACTGAACGCCGCGCCGCCGCTCATCCTGCGTGCGAGCCATCCCGGCTACGTCACGACCCTGGTCGATGATCCGCTCGCCGACGACTCACCCGATGACCGCGATCCACCCGTGACGATCGCCTTGCAGCGTGGCGGCGACGTCGTCGGTCGCATCACTACCGCTGGTCCACCACGAACGACACCATCGAATTCGCCATTGGATGTGCCAACGGATGCACCATCGAATTCGCCGCCGAGCGCGTCGCTGACCCTGCTCTTCCGCTGGAACGGCCCACCCGGCGCATTCGACGACGCACTACCGCGAGCGACCTGCACCGCCGCGGACGGCGCCTTTCGCCTGCGCCATCTGCGCGAGGGCCCGTGGTACTGCGAAGTCGTCTTTCGGCTGGCGCACAAGACCCCGGCCGAGATCGCCGAGTACCTTTTCGATCCGCCCACGCCTCTCGGCCGCGGCACCTGCCTCATCCGCGAAGGCGGGACCACGACGTTCAACCTGACCATCGACTCGTAACTGGGTACGTGACCCAGGCCCCCCCTGAACCTCCAAGCCCTCCGCCGCCTACCATGGCGTTCCGCCCGCCATCGGGCGCTCGCATGGAGATGAGCATGAGCGGTCGTCGGTCCGGATTCGCGCGCACCAGCGTCGTTCTGTTGGCGGGTGCGCTGGTCGCGATCGTGGGGCTCGCGGTCTGGCTGCTGCGACCGGGTGACGGCAGCAGTGGACCACCGAAGATTGAGCTGGCGAAGAACCCGCGGCTCGAGGCCAGCGCGGAAGCGGCGACCGCCGCCTCTCCAACGACGCCCACGCGCGAGCTCACTGCCGCACGTGAAGCCGTGCCGGCTCCGCCAGCGACGCCCGAGCCGCCACGCACCGCGCCCGAAAGCTACACGCGCGAGCTCGCCGGTCTTCACGGCCGCGTCATCGAGGAGAACGGCAAACCGGTCCCGAACCTGCCCGTCGAGCTGCTCCGCCTCCAGCTCGACGATCTGCTCACTTCGGTCGAAGGCGGTTTCGCCGAGCCGCCACCCGAGCTCATCAAACCGGACGTCTCCCACGGCCGAACCGCCGACGATGGCACCTTCGAGCTGCGCGACATCGAGGTCGGCTCGCTCGCGATCCTCGGGATCGATCTGGGCGGCCCGCGCGGGACGGCGCGACTGTTGGATGTCGCGCTCGAACGGGGCCAGAGCCTCGACCTCGGCGACTTGATCCTGTTGCCACACGTGACCTTCACCGGCACGTTGCTCGACGAGGACGGCGCGCCGATCGCCAACGGGCGGATCCGCGTGCTGCCGCAGCTGCCATGGCCGATCCCGACCCAGGTGCTGCAGGTCGGCATCCAGGACATCCGCACCAACAGCGCCGCACTGATCGACGCGGCAGGCCTGCGCATGGCGGTCGAGATGCCGGGCTGGTTGCGGAGCGCCTTCGAGCGCCTGCCGATTCCGACCACGGCCACTCTCGCCGATGGCACATTCCAGCTTCCCGGCGTCCCGGCGGGGCTGGTCACCGTGATCGCCGACCATGAAGGGTTCGTCGGGCTCGTGCGCGCCGGCGTCCCCACCGGACGTCGCGAGCAGCTCGACGTCGGCACATTGCGCCTGTCGCGCGGGCGACACATCACGGGCCAGGTGCTGGCGGGCGAAGCACCCGTCGCGGGCGCCCACCTCTTCGTCGGCGCCTTGATCTCGTTGGAAATGCTCATCGGCAACCAGGGAATGGTCGCGCTCGGCCAGCCAACCGGCGCGACCGACGCGAGCGGCCACTTCGCACTCGACGGTGTGCCGGAGGGCGGTGATCTGCTCTGTGCGATCCAATCACAACCGGGCGATCCGTGGCTGTTGCTCGGCCCGTTCGATCACGACGACGTGAAGATCGAGCTGCCGGCCGTCACCACACTCAACGTCGCCGTCCAGGACGGCAAGAGCGAGCCGGTGACCGGCGCGGAGCTGCGCTTCCTGGAGGAGACCCCGCTCGCGGAGTTCCCGTTCTACGGACAGCCGCGGCCGCTGCCTGGACGTGTGAAGGAGATCGCGCCGGGTCGCTACACCGTGAATTCGCTGCCGGCCGGCAAGTGGCACGTGCTGGCGCGCGCCGAAGGCTATGGCATCGGCCGGACGACGACCGATCTGCAATCAGGCGAAGCAACCGCGGTGATCACATTGCCCGGCGCCGCCGCAGTCGACGTCCGCGTCTCCGATGCCGCGACGCACGCGCCGGTCGACTTCGCGCTGGTGGCGGCGATGACCGGCGACGACGGGGCGTTCTTCTCGACCACCTTCAAGACGGCGCGCACCGACCCACAAGGCGCGGCAACCTTGCAACAACTGCCGAGCGGACGGAAGACCACGATCCGCGTGACGCATCCCGGCTACGTGATCGCGACGCAGAAGGTGCCAAAGGAGCCGGGCGCCAACGCGGCGCCACTCGAGATCGCGCTGCAGCGCGGCGGCGACCTCCTCGGACGCGTCAGCCACCAGGGCGATCCGCCCGGCAAGCCGTTGATGTTGACGCTCACGTTCGAGGGCGAGAAGACCCTGCCCGACCAGGAGATGCCCCACTTCGCCCTCACCCTGCCGGACGGCACCTTTCGCGTGCGCCACCTCGCAGCCGGTGACTGGCGTTACCTGGTCTACGGCCGTTTCCTCGCCGTCGACCCGATCGCGCTCACCAAGTCGATCATCACCGAGCCCGACGAGCTGGCCGACGGCAAGTTCCAGATCGAGGAGGGCAAGGAGACGACCCTCGAGATCGACGCCCTGCCTGAAGGGGCGCTAGTGGCGGGCGTCGTGCGCGGCGTCGTGCGGATCGACGGTGAACCGGTCGAGAAGGCGCAGGTGCAGCTCTCCGGCCGGCGCTGGCTCAACGCGGAGACCGACGCCACCGGCCATTTCGAGCTCACCGACGTGAAGCCGGGCAACTACGACGTCCACGTCCAGTGTCCGCGCGAGCACGGCAGCACGACGCTGCAGGGGGAGTCGTTCCAGCTCGGCTCCGGCGAGCAGAAGGAGCTGCGCATCGAAGCGCGGCTGGTGACTCGTGCATTCCTCGTGCGCGCGCGCGACGGCTCGGTGGCGGCCAAGGCGGCGATCCACTGCACTGCAATCGATGCGGACAAGACCAACTTCGGTGGCAACGGCACCTACGGCACGACCGACCTGGAGGGCGCAGCGACGCTGGCGCTACCGGGCGGACGCTTCCGAGTGACCGCCAAGCACGAGTCGCTCGGGCGTGCCACGATCGAGATCGATGCCACCGGAGCGAGCGACCGGCCAATCGAGATCGTGCTCGATCCGGGCATCACCGTCATTGGCAAGGTTGTGTTCGACCGACCGCCGAGCAGCGACTCGGGTGACCGGCATGACCGCTGGAACTTGATGATCACGCTCAACCAGCACGCCGACCTCGCCAACTACAGCTCCGAGGACACGGGTGAATGGCTCAACATCGATCCCGCCGACCCGAAGTTCGAGCTGCACAACGTGCTACCCGGCCACTACACCGCGATGCTCTGGGCGTCGGGCTTCGGTGGCCGCAGCCCGCCCACCGTCGAGTTCGATGTGACACCGGCCGGCGCGACCGATTTGGTGCTGCGCTTCAAGTCAGAGTGACCGCGCTCCTGGGGCAGATTCCAAATGCGCCGTTACGACTTCGCGATCGTCGGCTTCGGCAATGTCGGCCGGGCACTCGCGCGTCACTACGAGGCGCGGCGCGCGCTGATCCGGGACCGATTCGAGATCGAGCTGCGGCTCACCGCCCTCGTCGATCGTGCCGGCAGCCTCTTCGATCCGGAAGGGTTGCCCATCGACGACCTCGCCCGTTTCAAGGAGAGCTACGGCTCGCTTGGCGCGTGGCCGGGCATTCGCCCGGCGCTGCGTCCCGATGAGCTGCGCGGGAGTGGTGTCGAGGGAATCGTCATCGCGCTGCCGACCAACCTCGAGTGCGGCGAGCCCGGCCTTTCGCTCACGCGCGCCGCGCTCGATTGCGGGCTCGACGTGGTGCTCGCCGACAAAGGGCCGCCGCTCTTCGCGCTGCCCGACCTGGAAGAGCAGGCCGCGCGCGCCGGCGTTTTCCTCGGCACGAGCGGCACGACCGGCTCTGCGCTACCGTCGCTCTCGGTCCTGCGCGGTTGGTTCGGTGCCAGCAGCGTGACCGAGATCTCCGGCATCCTGAACGGCACCTCGAACCTGATCCTGACGCGCCTGCGCGAGCCCGGCGCGACCTACGAGTCGGCGCTCGCCGAAGCGCAGCGCGCCGGCATCGCCGAGCCCGACCCGCGCCTCGACGTCGAGGGGTTCGACACCGCGATCAAGCTGGTGATCCTGACGCGAGGACTCATGAGTCAGGGCGCCACCTTGGCGAGCGTCGAGCGCCGCGGCATCACCGGGCTCGCGCCGGAGCTGCTCGAAGAAGGTCGCCGTGGCAGCGGGCGATTGCGGCTGGTCGGCCGCGCGCGTCGCGAGAGCACCACGCGCGGCACGGTCACGACGACGCACATCACCGTCGCCCCCGAGCTGGTCGCCCCCGACGACCCGTTGCACGACGTCGACGGCACCAACAAGGCAATCCACTTCTGCGGTGACGACCTCGGCGAATTCACCCTCATCGGCGGCGCGAGCAGCCGCGTCGGCACCGCGTCCGCGCTGCTCCGGGACCTCATCGCGGCGGCACGCGGGCGGCGGTGAGAACCGCGGCAATCTCGCCTCGAAAACCTGCTCAGTAACCCAACACCAGCTTCAGCCCCGCCGTGAACGACAGCCCCTTCGCCGCGCCCGCGTCGATCTCCAGGGCCTGTGAGTAGAAGACCAGCCCACAGATGGCCGGGTCGTCGTCGATGTCGGCATCGATCGTGGTGCCGGCCGCGTCGACCGTGAGGGTAAAGGTCTGCGTCGGGATCAGGAGGAAATCGCCTCCTTTGTGGGTCGGGATGAATGCCTCGGTGTCGCCGAGAAGCAGGAGACCGATCGTCGTTGCTCCTGACGAGTTGGCGAGGTCGGCCGTGATCGTCGTCCCGAGGATCGGGTTCTGCTCGAGGGTGAAGCTCGGCACACCGTTGGTGCCGGGGAATCCGACGCCGTAGTTGCTCCAGCTCGCCGATGAGCCGAGACAGAAACGGAAGTCGTCCCACGCGATGCCACCGCTGTCGGCGATCGCGACGATCTCGATCCGCGTGACGTTGTGGTACCACGTGAGATCGACGCGCACCGGGACGCTCGGCGTGCCGAGGCCGGTCACGGGCACCGTCGCAGTCTGGACGCCCAGCTCGAAGACGTTGACCGTCGCGACCGTGCCGCTGTCGTCGATGCCGATCCCCTTGAAGGTCAGCGACGCGACCGGGCAGGGGAAGTCGATGCAGGTGTCGTGCGTGCCGTCGGTGCCGCCACTCGCGGGACCGGTCGCGATCGCGTTGGGGAGCGAGTTGCCTTGGCTGCGCGCGACGGTCCAGTTCTCGTAGCCGGACTGCGACGAGAAGGTTGCCGCGGCAAACTGTGTGTTCACGACGACGCCAGTGGCGAGCGCGTCGAAGTTGATCGCGATCGGGTCGCGCACGATGACACTCACGCCGTCGGACGCGAGGCCGTTCGCGCGAACCTCGAGCGTCGCCGGCCCGGTCTCCATGCCGGCCGGAACCACAAAGTGGGCCGTGATGGGCGTCGAGCCGGTGGCGATCGCCATCGTGCTCGGGTCGTGGGCGCGGCAATAGAAGATGTGGCCGCTGGCGCTGTTCTTGAGCCGGACGATCGGATAGTTGGTCGCCACGCCGCACTCATCGCCGTAGCTGTTCGCCGTGGTGAGGCCGTTCAGTTGGGTGCCGATCAGGTCGTAGCTCTCGCCAGCGATGAGGTCGGTCGCGACGGAGGTGACCGTCGGCTTCCACGCAGCATCGGGGCCGCCGTCGTAGTTGTAGAGGTAGATCGTGCCGTTGGCGAAAAGCACCTTGCCCGACGGCAGCACGACCATCCGTCCGTCATAGGCGGGGCCACCGTTGTTGGGTGGATCGGGCGCGCGGATGAAGGTGGTGCCGTCGTACTCGAAGAAGTAGGTCGGCGGCGAGAAGCCGACACCAAGCGGGCAGAGGACGTGGCCGTTCGGGAGCATCGCGGCAGGCGCGTCATCGGCGCTGACCGTCATGCCGTTCACCTTCGGCGGATCGCCACCCGCGGCCCACGTTCCGACGCCGCCCGGGGTCGTCGACGGTGTGTAGTGAGCCGAGTGGGGCGTCGCGCCGATCACCCACGCGCGACCGTCATACATCATCATTCCCGCCCCGATCTCCCACAGCGAGTCGACGAGATCGACCACGACGTCCCCGAGATCGACCCACTGGTCGGTCGCCGGATCGTAGAGCTGCGAGTGCGGATGGCCGTCGCAGTCCTCGCTGAGGACTGTGCCGTCGGGCAGCAGCGTCCACGTCTCCTCGAGGCTGGTCGGGTTCAGCTTTGCCGCGGACGCCGTCCAGGTGTTGGTCGGCGGGTCGTAGATCGCGGTGCGCGAGTCATTGACGTTGCCGAGCATGAAGCGCCCGTCGGCAAGGACCATCGACGGCGTGTCGCCGATGTAGCCCCAGCCGCTCGGCTCGCTGATCGTCGTCCACGTATTCGCGACCGGGTCGTAGATCTCGACCTTGCTGCCGCCCGTCCCGTATTCGCCACCCGCGACGATCACGCGCCCGTCGCGGAGCACTCCCGAAGCGTAGTAGAGACGGCTGTAGGCCGCGTTCGGCGTGGCCGACCACGTGCCGTTCAGGTAGCTGCCGTTCGCATCCGGCGTGAGGATCCACCACTTGACGCTGTCGTAGTCGTTCATCAGCACGCGGCCATCCATCAGCAGGAACATCGTGCTGGCGTTGGTACCCGATGGCTGGTGAACCAGTTTCTGCCAGTTGTTCGCGAACGCCGCGGGAGTGATGGCAGCGAGCGCGACGAGCAAGCCCGACGAACGGAAGGCGAGCGTCATGGTGGAACCTCCTGGAAGTGGAGCGTCCTGGAAGTGGCGACGAACGCGGCTGCCGCGGATCTCGGTGACCTCGGCGGCGGGATCAATGCGCGGAAAGTAACGCCGACGGGGGCTGCCACGCCAGCCATCGCCGGCGTCGTCGCAGCGAGAGATGGACGCATCGAGGGATCGACGCCGCGAGCGAGAACGATCGTCTCGGCGTCGAGCGCGGTCCGCTGGGGCGTCTGCATCAGCGCGCCAGGACCATCGCGAGTGCCTGCTCGAGCGCGGCGACGTCGCGTAGCGGCGCCGAGCAGCTTCCGGCAGCACACACGAACGCGACGGCTTGGCCGAAGTCGGGGTAGTGCTGTTCACTCGGGTAGATCGGCGCTGCACCCGGCGTCCGCCACTCGATCAGCTTGGCACGAGTGGGCAGTCGCAACGCGCGCGCGAAGAGTGTCTCGGCGAGCGGATCCCCGCGCGGCGCGACGATCGTGATGTGGATCGGATCCTCGGCGGTTTCGCTCGCGACCACGAGAGCACCCG
>CAYRQC010000469.1:0-2927 GCA_964426265.1 uncultured Phycisphaerales bacterium
CGCGCGGCGAGATCCGCCTGTTGAAGCCGCCCGATCCCGAGCCCGAGCCGCCGCGCGTTTGGAGGCGGCGCCTCTCCGCTGCGGCGACCCTACTCGGCGCGGCCGCGAGCGGCGCGGTCGCCGGCTTCTTCGCCTACCAACTGGCGGGAAAGTCGTTGAAGCTCGAGGCCGGCGTTGCCGCCGGAGTCGGAGCGGCAGTTGCGTTCATCGCCGGGCTGGTGCTCGATCGCGTGCGCAAGATGAAGTGATGAGGCCATGAGGCGACGAGGCAAGAAGGCAACCAGACACGGTGGTCCAGACCGCTCCGTGAGGTCCGGTGGTTCACACGACTCCGTGGAGAGGCGCCCGGTGCGGTGGCTGATCGTGCGCGGGCTCGCGCTCGCCTTCCTCGTTGCGGTGGGAGCGTGCGGAGACGCGCCGCCACCGTTGGTCGATGGTGCGCGACCGATCGAGTTCGAGTCGGTCGCTCGCGGCGAGCCGCCCTCGCCCCAAGAGGTCGAGGAGCTGGTGACGCGTCTCGTCGAGGTCGCGGGCGGGTCGGTGCGACTCGGCAAGCTGCGATGGAAACGGGTCGAGGATCTCTACCTCGCGGTCACCGGTGACATCCTCGGCAACCAGGTGCGTGCGACCACCTGGGTTCGTCCCGACCAGTCGGTCCGCACGCTGCTCGAGTACCGTTCCGGCGAGTCGGAGCAGCGCATCATGTTTCGCCGCGAGGAGTACCTGCAGCCGCGGCTCGCGCAGCTCGCGCTCGCGACTGGCGCCACCCAGCAGCACGTCGAGTGGGACTGGGAGCTGGTGCGCCTGCCGGTGAACCTGCTCGAGGCCGAACGACTGACGGCGCTCCCGGTGCGAATCGAAGAGGGGCGGACGCTCATCGGTCTCTCCGTGCAGCTCCCCGATCTCAACCCGCCGTTCGAGGCGTGGATCGATCCCCGCGGGCCGCTGCTGGTGGAGGTGCGCGCGATCCTTCCGATCACGGCCGATCTCTCGACGCGCACGCAAGCGCACCACTGGCAGCGTCTCTCCGACTGGCGGCGAGTCGACGGCGTGCTGCTGCCGTACCGCCGCGACCTTTTCGTCGAGGGCCGCCGGATCGGACTCGGCGAAGTGGTCAGTTTCGAAGTCGGGCTCGAGATCCCCGACACGGTGATCTTGCCGAAGCGTCCGTAGCGAGAGCGACGCTCCGACGTTGGTGGCATCCAGTCTGTGGCATTCGGACCATCACCACGGGGTCGTCCCCGACATCGCATTGCTGAATGCGAAGCCGTGCGGCGTGGCGGGGTCGTAGACCAGGGTCTGGAAGTAGAACGACTGGCCGGCGGTGACGTCGCTGGGCCAGGTGTCGGAGATGGTGTAGTTGCCGGTGCTGTCGGTCACATCACCCACGAGGATGATGTCGAGTGACGGGACGATCATCCCGCCGGCGAAAGCGAAGCAGGTCGTCTCGAGGCCGTAGACGACCGCGACGGGAGCGTTCTCGAGCGCTTGGGTCAGGTCGAGCGTCACCTCGGTATTGGGGCGCAGGTCGCCGCTCAGGGTCATCACCGGGATGCCGTAGGTTCCGGGCAGACCGTGACCGAGATCGGCGAAGGCGCCGATCGGCGCACTGCGGAAGCGGATCGAGAGGTAGATGCCGTTCGGATCGACCACCGCCGCGGCCACCGCCGCGCCGTCACACGGGTTCACGTCCTGGAAGAAGAGGCCGCCGCTGGTCGTGATCGGGCCATCGATGACGGGGCCCAAGATCGGCGTGATCCGCGCCTTCAGGACGCGGGCGACGACCCGATAGACGCGGTCGGGCTCGAGGGTGGCATCGAACAGATAGCGCGACCGGCGGTTGCGCGGCCGTGCCTGGTAGGCACGCAGTCCCCCCTGTGCAAGCACCGGGCTCATCGGATCGGTCACGTCCCACACCAGGACGTTCCCGAGGACTCCACCGCAGACCACATTCTGATCGAGGGAGCCATCGATGATCAGCTCCTCGGCGCGCAGCGGTGCCGTCGCGCCAGCCGTCGAGATCTCGATGCCGGCGAACCAATCGGGCGCTGGCGTCGCCGTCGGCGGGGGCAGCGTGTTGTCGACCGGCGGTAGCACGAGACCGTTGTTCACCGTGGTCAGCGGCTCGATCGGGATGGCGGGACGGAAGTCGCAGCCATCCATGCGCACGCGGCCGCTGCGGTAGACGACGATCTCCCGGTTCTCGAGCTCTTCGAGTGCGATGTCGCCGAGGACCGGGTTGACGTGCTTGTCGACGCGGACCGACGCCTGGTCGCGGTTGCCCTTGAAGTCGACCACCACACTCACCGTGATGTCGATCGCCGGGTCGGGATCGGGGTCGACCGGCAGCGCGAAGTGGAGCACGTAGTCGTTCTGGTTGAGGTACCCGCCGGAGGACGAGACGACCTGTACTCGCTTCTCGTTGTCGGTCGGATGGCCGTGTGGCGTCACCATGACCTGGGCGCCCTGCTCGGTCTCCAGCCCGTCATCGAACTGGTCGGAGTCGCGCATGACCCGAACCCGGATGTAGCGGCGCGCCTCCATCGGGGTGTTCGTGTCGTAGAGGTAGTTCTCATACATCCGGCCCTTCTCGCCCCAATTCCCGAGGGCGGTGTCGAGGTCACCGTCGTGATCCCAATCGACCCAGGCCGGCGTGGCTTCGGTGATGTGACCGGCCGGAATGCTGTGGGTGGCGACCGTGAAGTGGCGAGTGCCCGTCTCCATCAACTGGTTGCGGCGGAAGACCTCGCTGCTGGTCACGTCCATGTCGCCGTCGTTGTCCCAGTCGGCGAACGAGAGACCGAGACAGAGGCCGGTGTTGAAGGAGTCGAAGAGCGACTTCGCCTGGATCACGAAGGTGCCATCACCTTGGTTCTCGAACATCCGCACGCCCTTGGTCGAGTCACAGAAGGCGATGCAAAGGTCCA
>CAYRQC010000470.1:0-5293 GCA_964426265.1 uncultured Phycisphaerales bacterium
CCGCCGGCATCGCCCGCGTTGGTGGTGGTGCTACAAGCGCCGAGGGAAAAAGCGCGCTCCCGGCTTGGAGGCACTGTGCTTCCGCCGTGACCACTGCCGTCCTGCTCGCGTTGCTGCTCCCGGGAGCCGTTCGAGCCGTGGCACAGGGCCGACAACTGCTCGCGCCCGACAGCCGCGTGCTCGCCCGACGCTGGTTCGAACAGCACGTGCCAACGGGAACCGCGATCGCGTCGGACAACTGGCTCGATCTCCCGCTCACCGCCGACTGCCTCGAGAAGATGCTCGAAGCGCGACTCTCCGGCGACCCCGCTCCCGAACGACGCAGTCGCGACGAGCCGCCGGAGGCGCTACGGGCCAAGCTCGCCGCGGTCCGCGCGCACTCGCCAGCGCTCGCCTTCGACTTCGGGCTGATCACTACGCTCGAGCTCGACCTGCGCGACGAGCTACTGCCGTTCCTGCGGAAAAACGGATTCCGTTGGCTCGTGCTCGATGGCCGTCACGCCGCACGGGCGCGCCGGACCGGCGGCTCGCTGCTCGACCTGGCCGAATGGTACGAGCGCCATCTGACGGGCCCGCTCGTGGTGGCACGGTTCGGTCCGGTCGAAGAGGGGGCGAGTGGCCCGCCGCTCGCCATCCTCGATCTCGAGCGCTGATCAGGGCGTCAGGCTTGGCGCGAGCCCCTCCGCCAACGGTCGCGTGAACGAACGACCTGACAAGAGCGAGCCGATCCCGACGTAGAAGAAGCCGAGCGAGAACAGCGTCATGAAGCCGACCACCATCCAGATGTGGTGCTCCAAGCCGACCCAGACGATCACCGCCATGTAGATGCCGAAGGCGATCTCCACGATCGGCATGAACCCGGCGAGGCTGTGGTAGCGGCGCTCGGGCGTCGGGTCGCTCTTGCGGTTGGTGACGGCGTACTTCGGGGTGCGCACGAAGGGCGTCTCGTGGGAGCAGAGCGCCTCGATCACGGCGCGCGCGTTGTTCACGGCGAGCCCGATCCCGAGCGCCAGCACCGCCGGCAGGAACTTGAGCCCGCGCTTCCAGTGCGGATCGATCTCGCGCTGCGCGGCGACGTAGAACGAGAGCACCGACGCGGTCGCCAGCACGAAGACCGACCAATCGAAGAGTGCGCTGCGGAGCCGATCGGGCTCGGCGAGCCGCGCCAGCAGCGCCGGCAACATCAAGATGCACATCGCGAGCATGAGCAGGTAGCTGAGGTTGGCGGTCAGGTGGAAGGTCGCCTCCGTCTTCACCTTGAGGGGCAGCTGGCTGCGCCAGATCGCCGGGAGCACTTTGAGCCCGGTCTGGATCGACCCCTTCGCCCAGCGGTGCTGCTGCGCCTTGAACGCCGTCATCTCGACCGGCAGCTCGCCCGGGGCGGTGACGTCGCGCAGGTAGACGAACTTCCAACCGCAGAGCTGCGCGCGGTAGGAGAGATCGAGGTCTTCGGTGAGGGTGTCGTGCTGCCAGCCACCGGCATCGGCGATCGTCGTCCGCCGCCAGATGCCGCCGGTCCCGTTGAAGTTGAAGTGGCGGCCCGACCGGTTGCGCGCGGTGTGCTCGATCACGAAATGGCCGTCGAGGAGCATCGACTGCATGCTGGTCAGCATGCTGTAGTCGCGATTCAGGTGGCTCCAGCGCACCTGGAACATCCAGATATTGGAGTCGGTGAAGAAGTCGACCGTCCGCTCCAGCAGGTCGCGCTCGGGGAGGAAGTCGGCGTCGAAGATCGCGACGTACTCGCCTTTGGCGGTCGCCAGGCCATGGGCGAGCGCGCCGGCCTTGAAGCCGCGACGATCGGTGCGATGGATGTACTGGATGTCGACACCGCGCGCGCGCAGCTCGGCGACCTTGTTGCGGGCGAGCTCCTGGGTGTCGTCGATCGAGTCATCCAGCACCTGGATCTCGAGCTTGTCGGCGGGCCAGTCAATCGCCGCCACCGATTCGAGCAGCCGCTCGACGACCGTCGCTTCATTGAAGAGCGGGAGCTGGACCGTCACGGCCGGGCGTTCGGCGAAGTGGCCGCGGGGCACCGGGTTGTCGAGCTTGTGCCGGTGGTAGAGGTAGATCAGCACGTAGCGATGCGCTCCATAGACCGAGAGCAGCGCCAGCAAGACGAAGTAGACGATGAGGACGGTGTCGTGCCAGACAGTCATGCCGAACCGTTTTCCTTGCGCTTCGCTTGCTCACCATATGCCGGACCGGATTGAAACGCGGCATAGTACCGATCGCCTTTCCCCGACGGAATCGGACCGCGATCGGTGCTGCCACCGGGCTCTTCGACCCCAGATGAGGACGACCGGCTCGCCCTCTACGACTACCCCATGGACGGGGTTCGCATCGCGTCGGCCCCCGCCGACCCGCGGGATGCGGCTCGCCTCCTGGTGGCCACCCGCGGGAGTAGCACCCGTCACGCCCACGTTCGCGAGCTGCCCGACCTGCTCGCTGCGACCGATCTACTGGTGGTGAATGACACTCGCGTCGTGCCCGCGCGCCTCCATGCACGGCGCGCCTCGGGCGGCGCAGTCGAGATCGTCCTCCACCCCACCGGGCTCGACCGCAGCGATCAGGTCCAAGCGCTGCTCAAACCGTCCGCACGCATCAAAGCGGGCGAGTGGCTCGTGGCGGAAGGCGGTGTTTCGTTGCAAGTGATCGACCCGCCCGGCCGCGAGCTCCGTCGCGTGACGATCACCGGTGGTCTCGCGGCTGCGCTCGCGGTCGGCCACCTCGCGCTGCCGCCCTACATCGAGCGGCCGGAAGGCGAAGCGCCGTACGACCGCGAGCGCTACCAGACGATCTTCGCCAACGCCCCCGGCGCGATCGCGGCACCGACTGCCGGGCTCCACTTCACTCCCGAGCTCTTCGCGCGGCTCGCCGCACGCGGAATCCAGACGGTGCGCCTCACGCTGCATGTCGGCCCCGGCACCTTCCTGCCGGTGCGCAGCGAGCGGCTAAGCCAGCACGCGATGCACGAGGAGCTCTACGAGATCGACACGGCCACCGTCGCGGCGATCCACGCGACCAAGACACGCGGCGGCCGCGTGATCGCGGTCGGGACGACGACGACGCGGGCACTCGAATCGGCGGCGAGCGATGGCGCACTCTGCGCGGGCCGGGCACGCACACGACTCATGATTCGCCCGCCGTTTGCATTCAGGGTGATCGACGGGCTGCTCACCAACTTTCACCAGCCCAAGACGACGCTGCTGGCGTTGGTGGCGGCCTTCGCGGGCCGGGAGCGGATGCTGTCCCTCTACCGCGAGGCCGTGGTGCTCGGCTACCGTTTCTATTCGTACGGCGACGCGATGCTGCTGACGTGACGGGAGAGCGCCCGCCAATGACCGACCGCGACGCCAACCGCGTGAACGATCTCTGCAAGCTCATCTCCCATCACGATTGGCGTTACCACGTCCTCGATGCGCCCGAGATCTCCGATCCTGAATACGACGCGCTCTATGCCGAGCTGAAGGCACTCGAGACCAAGCGCCCGGACCTCGTCACCGCCGCGAGCCCGACCCAGCGCATCGCCGGCCAGCCGCTCACCGGCTTCGCAACCGTCGCCCACGATCCGCCGCTCCTCTCGCTCGACAACACCTACGACGAAGCGGAGGTGCGCGAGTGGCATGCGCGGCTGCTCGACCACCTCAAGTCGGCGGAGCTCGGCTCACCGCTCGCTGCGGAGCCCAAGCTCGATGGGCTGTCGTGCCGGCTCGTCTACGAACGCGGGCGCCTCGTCCTCGGTGCCACGCGCGGCAGTGGCGATGTCGGGGAGGACGTCACGGCCAACGTCCGCACCATCCGTTCGATCCCGCTCGAGCTGCGCGGTGACCTGCCCGATCGGCTCGACGTCCGTGGCGAGGTCGTCATCCGCCGCCCCGACTTCGAGGCACTGAACCGCGAGCTCGCGCTGAAGGGTGAGAAGACTTACGCCAATCCGCGCAACCTCGCGGCGGGCACACTGCGCCAGCTCGACGCGCGGCTGGTCGCGGCGCGGCCGCTCGACTTCTGCGTCTACGTGGTCGGGCGGGTGGAGGGGGGGCCGAAGCTGCGCTCGCACTCGCAGCGGCTTGCGTGGGTCGAGTCGCTCGGCCTGCGGACGAC
Source organism: uncultured Phycisphaerales bacterium (assembly GCA_964426265.1). Taxonomy (GTDB): domain Bacteria; phylum Planctomycetota; class B15-G4; order B15-G4; family SIAN01; genus SIAN01. The sequence continues at coordinate 4,105 of CAYRQC010000470.1, forward strand.
GCGCAAGGAGGGGTGCGTCGGCACCCTTGACGAGGTACTCGCCTACTACCGCGGCCTGCTGGCGCGGCGCGACGACGTGGACGTCGAGATGGATGGCGTCGTGCTCAAGGTCGACGATCTCGATCTGCAAGAGCGGCTTGGCTTCACCGCCAAGAGTCCGCGCTTCGCGCGCGCCTGGAAGTTCCCGGCGCGCCAGGCGACCACGAAGATCGTCGACATCACGGTCCAGGTCGGGCGCACCGGAACGCTGACTCCGGTCGCGCAGCTTGCCCCGGTGGCGCTCTCCGGCGTGACGATCACGAACGTCACCCTCCACAACCGCGACGAGATCACGCGCCTCGGCGTCCGTATCGGCGACACCGTTCTCATCGAGCGCTCGGGCGACGTGATCCCGAAGGTCGTGCAGGTGGTCGAATCGCTGCGCACTGGCAGCGAGCGCCCCTTCGAGTTTCCGACCGCCTGTCCGGTCTGCCAGACCGCCGCCGTCACCGAGACCAATTTCGTGGCGGTTCGCTGCCCGAACCCGCGCTGCCCCGCACGCGTGAAGCGTGGCCTCGACCACTTCGTCGGACGCGACGCGATGGACATCGAGGGGCTCGGTGAGAAGCTCATCGATCAGCTCGTCGATCAAGGGTTGGTCGCGAGCTCGGCCGACCTCTACGCGCTGCCCGCGAAACGCGAGCAGCTCATCGCCCTCGATCGGATGGGCGAGCGATCGGCGGCGAGCCTCCTCGCGGCGATCGAGGGCTCGAAGAGGCGCCCGCTCGCTGCGTTCCTTTTCGCGCTCGGCATCCCCGAGATCGGCACGGCCGCCGCGGAGCAGATCGCCGGCCACTTCGCGACGCTCGAACGGGTGCGCGCCGCGACGACCGACGAGGTGGCGGGAATCCATGGCCTCGGCCCGACCGCGGCGGCGAGCCTGGTCGGTTTCGCCCAGAGCGACGAAGGGCGGGCGTTGCTCGACGCGCTGCTCGCGGCCGGAGTCGCACCGACCGCGCCGCAACGATCGTCGGGCAAGCTCGAGGGGCGGACCTTCCTCTTCACCGGGACGCTGACCACGATGAGTCGCGCGGAAGCGGAAGCGCGCGTCAAGGCGCAGGGCGGGTCGCTCCTCTCGGGGGTCAGCAAGCGGCTCCACTACCTGGTCGTCGGCGACAAACCGGGCAGCAAGCTGAAGAAGGCGCAGGAG
>CAYRQC010000471.1:0-2591 GCA_964426265.1 uncultured Phycisphaerales bacterium
GAAGTCGGTGTCGATCGTGCGCATCTGTGGCGACCGCGACGAATACTACAAATACGGCGGTCCGGGTGGCACGGCCGGGTACTGGAACAGCTACGCCGAGGAGCTGGTCTTCTACGACTCGAGCCCGGCACAGAAGATCGACGACGACACGCTCGCGGTGCTCTACCACGAGGCGTTCCACCAGTACATCTTCTACAGCGTCGGGAGCGTCGCCCCCCACTCGTGGTTCAACGAGGGCCACGGCGACTACTACGCCGGCAGCAAGTACGTCGCCGGCAAGTTCAAGATCGGCCCGTTCAACTGGCGCGTCGGCACCGTGAAGAACGCGATCACCCAGGGCCCGCGTCCGTTCAGCAGGGTGACGGACGAGAAGAGCGGCAAGGAGCGCCGCACCTACTCGAACGAGAAGGGTTACACGCCCCTCAAGGATCTCGTCGGCTTCAGCCAGCAGGAGTACTACAGCTACCCGGGTGTGAGCTACGCGCAGGGCTGGAGCCTCATCTACTTCCTGCGGGAGACGGTCCCGAAGAACAAGAAGTACAACGAGAAGTGGGGCACCATCCTCGACAAGTACTTCGCAGCGTTGAAGCGCGAGGTCTCGAAGGAGGGCCGGCTGCACCCCGGTGGAGATGATCCCGGCGATCCGGCCGGTCCGACCGGTCCCTCCACGGGCCCGACCGACCCCAAGGAACCGAAGGATCCCAAGGACCCGAAGGCACCGGGCGATCCGACCGACCCAACTGCCCCGACCGACCCCAAGGCGCCGAAGGACCCCGGGGACCCGGCCGACCCCGCTAACCCCACCGACCCGGACGATCCTGCCGATCCGAAGGAACCGGACGACCCGACCGATCCAGGACCGGGCGAGGGTGGTGACGCCCCGCCGCAGGATCCGGGCTTCCAGCCGCTACAGGCTGGCTACGTTTCCGAGTCGGCTCTCGACATCGCGCTCCGCGAGGCGTTCGAAGGCGTCGACTTCGACGAGCTCGAGAAGGCGTGGGTCGAGGCGACGAAGAAGGTGTCGGGTTGAGCTGAGAAGCTGACCTCGAACGGCCGCCCCCGCGCCGAGGTAGGACGGCGCATGCGAGCTCGACCATGAGTCCATCTCCCGCACGTTGCCCGACCTGCGCTGGCACGCTCGAGAGCGCGCGGCTGGCACGCTGTCCGTGGTGTGGCGGTGCGCTCTCTACGGCGGCACCCTCGATCGAAGCACCACCCGTGGCGTCTCTTGGTCCCACCATCGGCCTGCCGCGAGTCGAGCGGCGCGCCACCGGCGGAACGCTGCTGGCCCTGTTCATCGCGGCAGTGTTGATCGGCTTGATCGGTCTCTGCACCATCCAGGGCGTGAAAATCGCGACGGTGAATAAGAAGCGTCCGCCGATGCCGCAGAACGAGCCAGCTCCAAGCAGCGAAGAGACGCCAGTCGAGCGAAGCGGAAAGCCGCACGACTGATCCGCTGGCGGCGGCCACCTTCACCGCGACCGCGATCGCGGCTTCATCACTGCGCCGGCGCGCTCGGGATCACGTTCAGCGTGTAGTAGGCCGCCGCGTGCAGCAGCGCACTTCCGGCCGGCTCGGCGGCGTCGGCATAGGCGGCGCTCTTCACGCCATCGAGATGGAGCTCGTGCACGTAGCCGGGTCGCAGACGATCGACGTGGAGACGCACCGTCGTCGCGTCGATCACTTCGACGGCGGTGATCGCGTGCGGCTGCGGGTCCATCTCGGGACAGCCGTACTCGGCGTGGTGCTCGTAGTGAAAGCTCGAGAGGCGGTAGCTCGACGGGTTGGCGGCGGTCGCACCGTCCACCGGCCGCGTGAACTCGAGCCGGAAGCCGCCCTGCGCCGCCCGCATGCGCGCCAGCTCGCACGGCGTCTTGCCGTTCCAGACGACGCGCTCGAGCCCCTGCCGGAAACGGCCGACGCTCCCCCATCCGCGATCGGTCTGGCCCACGAAGAGGGAGCCGTCCGGAGCGAAGGCGAGCCGGTTCAGGCCCGAATCAAACCCTTCGAGCCACGGAAAGCAGGCGCCCTGCCAGCGACCGCCAACCATCTCCAGATCAACGCGCACCAGCCGCGCGAGCGTCAGCTCACCACACAGGAGCTGGCCGGCGAATGGTCCGAACCGACCGCCGGTGGCTTCGAGCGCGATGTCGGCCGTCGACTGGCCCATCTTGGAGTAGGGAAACCAGACGACCGCGGGTGCCTCCGGTGGCGGGATGAGCGCGCCGGCCGGATTGCGTGCCAGATCGGTGCGCCAACGCAGACCGGCAGGATGGCCGAGGTACTCGCCTGGCGCGAGCAGCCGCATCACGTTGGTCGCGACCCAGTCGCCCTGGTTGTCGACATAGAAAATCGCGCCGTCCGCGCTGGCGCCGATGCCGTTGGGCGAGCGCGTGCCCGCGCACACCGGCACGAACTCGCCGGCCGCCGTCACCTTCACCGCCCAGCCGCGCCACGGCAGCTCCGACTTGCCGAGCCCGCCGCAGAAGCCGACGTTGAGCGTCACCCACTCGGCACCGTCGGCGTCGCGCTTCGGACCGAATGCGAACTCGTGGTAGTTGCCGGTCACGCCCCACGCGTCGCAGCGCGTC
>CAYRQC010000472.1:0-3630 GCA_964426265.1 uncultured Phycisphaerales bacterium
GAGCCGCGAGATCGCCTCCTCGTCCGCGCAGATGGCCCGCTGGACCTCGTTCTTCACGATGTCCTCGTACTCCTCCTTCACGGTCGCCAGCAGGTCCTTGACGCGCTTCTTCTGCTCCTCGCTGTTGAGCAGCGAGTGGAAGCCCAAGCCCTCTTCCAGCTCGTTCAGCACCATGAAGGGGTTGACGCACGGCTCGCCGGTCTCGGCGACCAGCGCGTTGCTGATCTTGTCCTGGATGTAGCGCGGGCTGATGCCGTCCATCCCCTCGCGCGGCGACTCCTCGCGCAGCTCGCGGATGTTGTCTTGCGTGAAGCCGGGGAGCGTCTTGCCGTTGTAGAGCTTGAGCTTCTGCAGCAGCGAGAGCTGCGCGTTCTTCGGATCCTCGAGGCGGGTCAGCACCGCCCACATCGCCGCCATCTCGAGCGTGTGCGGCGCGACGTGCTTGCCGCTCACGCGGCGCGAGTTGTAGTCCTTCTGGTAGATGCGGATCTCGTCGTCGAGCGTCGTGTTGTACGGGATGTCAACGCGGATCGTGCGGTCGCGGAAGGCCTCCATCAGCTCGTTGTTCTGGAGCCGTTTGAACTCCGGCTCGTTGGTGTGGCCGATGATCACCTCGTCGATCGCGGTCTGCGGGAACTTCTTCGGCTTGATCACGTGCTCCTGCGACGCGCCGAGCAGGTCGTAGAGGAAGGCGACATCGAGCTTCAGCACCTCGACGAACTCGATCATCCCGCGGTTGGCGACGTTGAACTCGCCGTCGAAGTTGAAGGCGCGCGGGTCGCTGTCGGAGCCGAACTGCGCGATCTTGCGGTAGTTGATGTCGCCGGTGAGCTCGGTCGAGTCCTGATTCTTCTCGTCCTTCGGCTGGAAGGTGCCGATCCCGACGCGATCGCGCTCGGAGATGAGGATGCGGCGCACCACGACGCGGTCGAGCACCTTGGTCTCGTCGCCGCGCGCCTCCGCCAGCGCCTCCGAGTAGTAATGGCGGCAGAACGGGCAGAGGTCGCCGTCGACGCGCAGCATGTAGCCGAGGTCGCTCCCCTTCGTCACTTCGGCGAGCAGTCGCTCGCGCGCCTTGCCGGCCACCAGGTGGAGCGGCTCCTCGTGCATCGGACAGGGCGCCAGCTCGCCTTCGGAGACCTTCCAGGCGAACGAGTAGAGGGCCCCCTCCTTCTGCCGCGAGTACCACTCGAGCCCGCGCTTCACCAGCCGCACGATCGTCGACTTCGAGCTGCCAACCGGCCCATGCAGCAGCAGCACGCGCTTCTCGACGCCGTAGCCGTACGCGGCCGACTTCAGGTTGCTCACCAGCTCCATCAGCGGCCGGGTGAGCCCGAAGACGGCGTCGCGCCCGTCGCCGAGCGGATCGGAGAAGAAGGTGTAGCGGCGCAGCGTCTCCTTGCCGTCGGACGTCTCCTTCACGCCGAAGGAGATGAGCAGCTCGTAGAGCCGCTGGAAGGAGTTGCGGACCACCTTCGGGTCCTTGGCCACCAGATCGACGTAGTCGTCGAAGCTGCCTTCCCAATGGAGCGCCTGGAACTGCTCGCGCTCGGAGGCCGACCGCACGATCGCCTTCAAGCTGTCGCGTGAGATCGCCATGTCTCGCCCTCCCGGATCGCGCCACGTCGCCTGATTCCAGTCCGTGTCATGCCATTCAGCGTCGCGTCACCGTTCCGATCATGCCTTGAGTAGCCCACGGACCGTCCGTCGCCGGTGACCCCGGAGGGAGGTCGACCAGGGAGACGCGCGAGCTGAAGATTCGTCTCGAACGCGCGAGGGCAGACGGGGTTGCTCGCGGCTGGCGCGAGCTACGCTGGCGATGTGCGGAAAACGTCGGCGTACCGATCCCGGATTGGTACTACGGGCGTACCGATCCCGGATTGGTACTACGGATCGGTACTACGCGTCCCAACTCGCTTCCTCCCACCCCATCGGATCGACCCGCCGCCCGTGATCAGCGTCGTGATTCCGGTGTTCAACGAGGCGTCCGGACTGCGCGACACGCTCGCCGCCGTCGGGCGCCACCTCGCGCAGAGCGCACCGGGCAACCACGAGATCGTGGTGAGCGACGATGGCAGCCTGGATGGCAGCGCGGCGCTCGCCGAGTCGCTCCGCGGCGACTGGCCGATCCGCGTACTGCGTGCGCCGCTCAACCGCGGAAAAGGAGCGGCCGTGCGCGATGGCATGCTCGCGGCGCGCGGCGACCCGCTCTTCTTTTTCGACGCCGACCTGTCGACGCCGCTCGCCGAGATGGCTCCCTTTCTCGCCGCGCTTGAAGGCGGAACCGACGTGGTGATCGGCACCCGCAAGCATCCACTCGCGCGCATCGAACGTCCCCAGCCGTGGTACCGGATGCAGCTCGGCACCAGCTACACGCGGCTCACCAACGCGCTGCTCGGGCTCGCGGTCTCCGACTTCACCTGCGGCTTCAAGGCGTTTCGTGCCGCCGCGGCGCAGGCGATCTTCACGCGCCAGAAGCTCGCGCGCTGGTCGTTCGACGCCGAGATCGTCTTCCTCGCCCATCGGCTGGGGTTCCGCGTGACCGAGCTCCCGGTCCACTGGGCCGACCGGCCCGACAGCCGCGTCCGCGTCGGCAGCGCGGTCGTGAAGAGCTTTCTCGAGCTGCTCCAGATCCGCCGCAATGCGCGGTGCGGTGACTACCGATGAGAGAGTTTGCCGAGGCTGCCGAGCGGGCGACGACGTTTGCCGCTCCCTTCCGCGCGTGCTACCTTCCCCACTCCCCTTCGCCTCCCGACCGCTGACGGAGCCCGACCACCCTAATGCCGGCGCAGGTCCACATCCTCGGCGGCGGCCTGGCGGGCATGGCGTGCGCGGCAGATCTCTCCAAGAACGGCGTCCCGGTGCGCGTCCTCGAAGCGCAACCGCAGGTCGGCGGGCTCGCACAGTCGTTCACCGTCGACGGCTTCGTCTGCGACCTCGGCCCGCACCGTTTCCACAGCAACGCGGCCGCGATCAACGACCACGCGAAGGGGGCGCTCGCCGGCAACGTCCACGATCGCATCCGGCTGTCGCGGATCTTCCTCTTCCAGCGCTTCTTCCACTACCCGCTGCGCGCCGGCAACGTCATCCGCAACCTGCCCAAGCACATCCTCGTGCGCGCCTTCTTCGACTACTGGATGATGTGGTTGCGCCAGCGCTGGAAGCCGATCCCCGACGACAGCTTCGAGAGCTACATCCGCAAGCGCTTCGGCGACACGCTCTACCGCATCTTCTTCGGCACCTACACCGAGAAGACCTGGCAGATCCCGCCAAGCCAGATCTCGCCCGACTGGGCGTCGCAACGCATCACGCTGCTCAACCTGTGGGACGTCGTGAAGAAGACGCTCACTCACCCGAAGGACGTGCCGCGCACCTACGTCTCGAAGTTCATCTATCCGAAGACGGGCGGCGTCGGTTCGATCGCGCTCGGCTACCGGAGGATCGTCGAGGAGCACCGCGGTGTAGTCGTGACCGGCGCTCCCGTGCGCAAGCTCGTGACCGCGGAGGGCCGCGTCACCGCGGTCGTCTACGAGAAAGAGGGGCAGCTCGTCCGCGAGGCGGTCGAGCACGTCGTGAGCACGCTGCCGGTGAATCGCGTGGTCGAGATGCTCGATCCGCCCGCGCCACCCG
>CAYRQC010000473.1:0-2667 GCA_964426265.1 uncultured Phycisphaerales bacterium
TCGGCGTAGGGCTTGAGCGGGCTCTTCGCGCGATCGGCGGGATCGGTCCAGCGCGCGGCGACGGCGACGACCTCCTCGTGCAGGCGGGCCGCCGACGGGCCGTAGAGGCTCAAGCGCCCGAGCAGCAGGACGCGCGGGATCGCATCGCGGGTCTGCGCGAGGCAGGCGCGCGAGAGGTCGTGATGGACAAAGCCCTGCGCACGGAAGCGACCGAGGAGACGCTGCGCGACGCGGTGTTCGAGGTGGAGGTGGACGCGCGAGTCATCGATCTCGGTCGACGGCTCGAAGATCACCGGCCGGACCGTCGCCTCCTTGCGCCACTCCCACGGCTTCTGGTCATGCTCCGGCGGCGTGCGCAGCGTGTCGAGCGTGTCGCGCCAGGTCGGATCGGCGCCGGCGGCGCGATCGAGCTCGGGGAAGCGGAAGCTGCCGTCGGGCGATGGCTCGAGCGGCGGCGCGTGCTGGAGCTCGAGCGAGCAGGAGAGGGCATCGCGGAAAGCCTCGGCGTCGAAGTGGATCCACTTCTTCGAGCGGTCGAGCTGCGTGCGCAGCGTGTCGAGCTCGCCGCGGAGCGATTCGAGGCGCGCTTGCTTCTCCTCGTCGAACTCCTCGGTCACCGTGCGCTTCGTGTCGGCGTCGAAGTCCTCGCTCTCGATCTCCTTCTCGAGTTGCGAAATGTCAGCGCGGCGGATGCCGGCGCAGAGCTTCGTTTCGATCCGCGCTTCGAGGATGTTCGAGAGGCTGCCGAGCTCGTCGCGGATCTTCTTCGACTTGCGCACGAGCGTGCGCAGGACGCGGTCCTCGGGACGCTGTACGTAGAAGAAGTAGTGGCAGAAGACCTTGTCAGCGCGTTGCAGCTTGCGGTCGATGCGGCCGTTCCGCTGTTCGAGACGGCTCGGATTCCACGGCAGGTCGAAGTGGAAGAGATTGAAGCAGTGGTTCTGGAGGTTCAAGCCTTCGCGCGCGGTGTCGGTGGCCACCAGGATGCGAAGCGGATGTTTGTCGGGCGGCGCGTTGAAGGCGCGGCGCAGCTCCTTGCGCGTCTTCTCGGGCGTCGGGCCGCTGAAGACGGCGATGCGCGTGTCGGGATCGTCGGTGTCGGCGATCGCCTCTTGCAGGCGCTGCACGAGGTAGCGGCGGGTGTCCTCGAACTCGGTGAAGATCAGGAGGCGCGTCGGCTTCCAGTGCCGGCCGTCGATTTCGAGCAAGTGCGCGCGAATCCAAGCGCTCAGGCAACGCACGCGCGCATCGGGCAGGTGCTGCGACGACTCGGCGACGTCGGCCATGCGATCGAGGAGCGCTCGCTCGCGGGCGAACTGCGATTGCGCGTTCGGCGCGGCGATCGGGCCAAGCGTTGCGGTGGTGGCGGCGGCGAGCTCAGCCTCTTCCTCGGCAACGGTGAGCTGGTCCTCCTGCGTCGCACGGTCGTCCTCGGCATCGAGGGCGATCGCGAAGAGGGGGCGCTCGGCGAGGAGCATCGAGCCGTCGGGACGCTCGGCGGCGAGCGGCAGCGCGATCGGCTCGCGGCGCGTCTGCTGGAACTCCTGCCAGTGGCGCTCGACCGTCTTGCGATGGACGCGGAGCGTGCGAGCGAAGGCAGCGATCGACGACAGGAGGCGCTGCTGGAGGCCGGAGAGAAGGAGAGCGGAAGTGCGTTGCTGGCCGCGCGGCGCGTCGCGCAGCCGCTCTTCGCGGCACTCGCGGTACTCGTCGAGCAGCTTCGCGAGCAGGAGTTCGGGCGCGTCTGCTGGCAGCCCGTCGAGATCGAGCTGCGGCGTCTCGCGTTTCGGGAAGCCGCCGGCGAGCTCGCGCACATCGTCCTTCAGCCGGCGGACGAGGATGCTCTGCAGGTCCTTCTTCGCGACCGTCACGCCGCGGCAGAAGCGTTGCGGATCGAGGATCTCGAGCAGCGCCGAGAAGCTGTTCGAGTGGCCGTTGTGCGGCGTCGCGGAAAGGAAGAGGCGGTGCTCGAAGCGGGCCGCGAGATCGCGCATCGCCTGCGTGATCTGCGAGTCGATCGCGTACTTCGCGCCGCTCGCCGGTGCCGCGTGGTGCGCCTCGTCGAAGATCAGGAGCGAGCGCGGGCGCAGCTCGCCGAGATACTCGCGCAGCCCGCTCGCGTAGGCGTCGTCGACCAGCAGCCGTTCGGAGACGAGGAAGCGGGTGTGGGTCGTCCACGGGTTCGTCGCGTAGCCGCGTTCCGCGCGCATGCGAGCGAGGTAGTCGCGATCGAGGACCGCGCAGGTCAGCCCGAAGCGCGCCTCGAGCTCCTCTTGCCACTGCGGCAGCACCGATGGTGGCGCGACGACGACGAGGTAGTCGACCTTGCGCCGCAGCAGCAGCTCGCGAGCGATGAGCCCCGCCTCGATCGTCTTCCCGAGCCCGACGTCATCGGCGATGAATAGGTTGACGCGCGGCAGCAGCAGCGCCTTGCGCAGCGGCTCGAGCTGATAGGTGAGGAGCTGGATCCCCGCGCGAAACGGCGCCTGGAAGAGCTTCGGGTCGGTCGCCGTCACGCAGTTCCAGCGCAGCGTGTGGAGGAACGCTGCGAACTGGCGCGGGGCGTCGAAGCCCTTGGCGGCCAGGTCCCGCCAGCCCTCTTCTTTGAGGATCCGGCGGTCCGGCTCGTAGTCCCAGAAGACGTCGAGCGACTGCCCCTGGGCATCG
>CAYRQC010000474.1:0-6717 GCA_964426265.1 uncultured Phycisphaerales bacterium
GCGTGATCGGGGCCATGAAGCGGAACATCCCGAGCGACTCGCCCCCGACGGCAACGGCGAAGAAGAGCCCGCTCGCCAGCTCGGCGGCGACGAGCCGGATCGCCGGGTCGCGCCAGCGCACCACAATCGCCCATGCAGAGAGCAGGGCGAGCCAAGGTCCATGCGTCTCGAAATAGCCTCGGCTCGTGTCATGCCCGATCGAGTAGCCGACGTATCGCAGGCCCCGTCCCCACTGCTCGATGCTCGATCCGACCTTCGCATAGAACGTGTTCGGCAGCGGCCAGCCGTAGTAGTGGAAGCGCCACACCCAATAGGGACCGAAGACCAGCACAAAGGGGAGCACGCTCGACGCCACCGCGCGCAGGCGTTCGCGCAGCCTCGGGCCGGCGGGGCCCGTGGCCGCGAACCAGCGCCGCGCGACCATGCCGCCCAGGAAGACGACGCCGTCCGGACGCGTCATCGTCGCCAGCGCGACCAGGAGTGGCGGCAGCGATGTCCGGCGCGCCGCCCGGTCCTGCGCGACGCGCTGCTCGAGCAGCGTTGCCGTGACGATCAGGCAGGAGAAGAGTGTCGTCTCCAGCCCACCGGTGCTCCATGCCACGAACGGCGCATGGAATGCGAGCAGCAGCGGCGCGACCAGCCACCAGCCCGGCGCCGCCGCCAGCCCGGTCGGGTGGTCGGCGCGAGCAAGGCGCGCCGTGACTACCAGCGTCACCGCGCCAAATGCCACCGCCAGCACCTGGGCGACGACGAGCAGGTCGAGCGGCCGCGCCACCCAATGCACCAGCGCAAGCAGCGCCAGCCAGAGGAAGCTCGTGTAACCCTCGACCGGACGCTCGCCGGGATTGAAGACAAGCCCATGGCCGTCGACCCAGTTTCGCACGTACCGGAATGTGATGTAGCAGTCGTCCGTGACGCGATTGGTGACGATGCAGTGCACGACGTAGACGGCGATCACCGCCGCGACCGCGACCCACGCGGCACGCGCAGTGCGTTCGCTGCCATCGTTCATTGCCGTGACTCCGGCCCGCGGAAGCGGCGCATCGATCTACTGAGGTGTGTCGCGGCGACCGTCCGAAACGCATGCTACTCGCCACCCGAGAGCCTGATCGTCGTTCCTTTCCGGGATCCAGCACGAGCTCGCATGAAGGTCGCGGCTCGCCCTTGGTGCGCACCACGCCGCGCCGCGTTCGCTCAGTGGTCGGCTTGCAGGTAGCCGAGCGCACGCAGCTCGGCATCGAGCGTCGCAGTGCGCTCGACCGGGCTCGGCTCGGCACTGCCAATCGCCTGCGCCTGCTCTCGGCGTCGCACGATCTCGGCGTCGAGCCGTCGCTCGAGCACGCTTGTCTGCGCCGGCTCGCGTGCCGTGAGGTCGAACTTCTCACCCGGATCGGCCTCGAGATCGAAGAGCTGAAGCTGCTCCGCGCCCGTCCTGCCGTCGTGCACCCGGATCAGCTTCCAGCGGCTGGCGACGAGTGCGTAGATCAAGTCGCCCCGGCTTTTGACGCAGAGCAGCCGCGGCCGGTCCTCGAACGCGGTCGAATCGCCGAGCGCATCGACACCGGTCATTCGCTCGGGCGGCACCTGTCCGAGGCGCCGCAGCAGCGTCGGCGTGACGTCCTCGTGGAAGGTCGGCACGTCGCTCCGCACCCCGGAAGCGATGCCCGGCCCAGCGACGATCCAAGGGACGCGCACCAGCTCCTGCCAGAGCAGTCGGCCATGACCGCAGCCACCGTGCTCGAACCACTGCTCACCGTGGTCGGAGATCACGGCGACAATCGTCCGCGCCGAGAGATCACGCGCCGCGAGCTCGTCGATCACACGCCCGACGACGCGCTCGTCGACCTGGTGCAAGGCCGCCGCATAGAGCCTTTGGAAACGCTCGAGATGCGACCGCTCTCCGCAACAGAGCTCAGCGTAGAGCTTCAACCTCTGGTCGGTGGTCGGCGGCGTCTCGCCAGACGAGAGACGGACGAGCTCCGACGGCAACGGAGTGTAGTTGTGCACGGCGTATGTGTGTAGGAACAGCACGAACGGTTGATCGGAATGGCTCTCCAACCAAGCAATCGGCGCGGTCATCGGGTCACCGTGCACGGCGAGTCGATCGGCGGCGTGGATCCCGGGGTCCTCGGTCGAGTAGGTGTCGAAGCCGGCGGCGAGCCCGTAGCTCGGATCGAGGAAGAGGCCGCCCGTGAATGCACAGGTCGACCAGCCGGCGGCCCGTGCCTCTTGCGCCAGCAATGTCGAGCGGTGCAGATCGACACAGCGATCATCGCGGTCGGCCGCATGCACCAACGGATGCTGGCCGCTGAGCATCGAGGTGTGCGAGGGCAGCGTCCATGACGCAATGGCGCGCATCTGTGAGAAGAGGGTCCCGCGCGCGGCGAGCTCATCAATGCGTGGTGTGAGGCCGCGCGCTGACCCGTAGCAGCCGACGTGGTCGGCACGCAGAGTGTCAATCGAGATCAGCACGAGGTTCGGACGCGTCGACATCAAGGCGTCGGCGGGCGTGCCGAGGAGCTCCGGCGCCATCACCAACAAGGCCCCGTCGACGTCACCCGTCGCCTCGAGCTCGAGCGTCACGTGTCGCCCCGCCAGTGCCGCGAGGGGGACGGTCACCGGAACGAAGCAGCGCTGCGTCCCGAGCGCGGCAGCTCCGGGGCCCACGCGTCGGACGATCTGCCCGTCGATTCGGACGATCAGCTCGCGGCCGCCGTGGCTCGGCAGGTCGGTCGTCGACAGCCTGAACGCCATGCGCGGTGCTCGCGCGGGCACTTCGATCGGGATGGTCGCTTTCGTTGCGCCGACGAGCAGTAGCGCGTCGCCGAACTCGCCGCCCCAGCGCACGAGCCGGCGCCATGGGAGTCTCGAGGCGTCGCCGGCGGCGCGCGGAGCGCTTGCGAGGATCGCCGTGGAGGTGAGGCGGCGCACCTCGATCCAGTCGACCAGCACCGTGGCGCCTTCGATGTCGAGCCGGACGCGCAGGCCCTGGCCCTGGCCCTGGCGTCGCTCCATGGGCGGCACCCGGATCTCGATCACGCGCCAAGTGTCGGCGGGCGCGCCGGCGGCGTCTCCGCCGATCGCAACCGTCAGGTCGGTGAGCCGACGGCGCGCGGTGCTGGGACGCAACGCGCGGTTCAACAAACCCTGGGGTCCGAGCGGCGAGGTGAGCTTCTCCAACCTCTCGACCGAGAGGCTCGCGGACCCGGCGTGTGCCGCCGTCGATCGCACGCGCGCACGCACTAGCGCCCACTCGCGTCCGTCGAGCGCAAGATCGCGCACCATGGCGTGGGAGGGCGGTCCGATCGCAACGGCGCTCGTGCCATCGGCGTCGCGCACGAGCGACAGGCCCGACTGCGACGTTGCCGGGGCGTTGCGCTCGCTCGCCATCAACCCGAGAAAGCTCCACCATTCCGCGGTCGGCATCGGTGCGTCCGGATTCTTGGTGCTCGGGGTGCCGACACCGACGTTTGGTGCCCCGTCGAACGACTCGCGCACCAGCCAGTCGCTCGCGTCGGGCTCGCCAGCGAGCGAGCTCCAGCTCGCCATACCGTCACCGGTCAGGGAGTCGGGGCCGAGCGCCTCGAGTAGGCGTGTGCTCGTCGCTGGCTCGGAGCGGCAGATCGGTGGCCGATCCCCGCTCCCGGCGCACACCAGCGCGGCCACAACGCTCGCGACGGCGGCGCTGCGGCGGCTGGCGAATCGGTGGTTCACGCGTCGCTCTCGGCAGAACTGCGGATGGGCTGCGACGCAGCATCATACGAGGCAGTTCCGTATCGACGAGTTCGAAGCGTTTGTGATGCGCCTGCAGCTCGGAAGGTCGACGTTCTTCATGCTGGAGCGTGCCACGCCCGCGATCTTGACCTGCTGAAAGAGATCGGAGCGGCGCGCAAGGCGATCCTTTTCGAATGGGATCTGCTTCCAACGATCGACGAGCTCCGTCTCTGCGCGGAACGCGTCGCGACGGGTTGATCGGAACAGATCCTGCTCTGCGAAGGCCGGCCGATGCGCGGCGCTGCAATGCGTAGGCGGCCACCGCCATACAGAAGAAGTCGGAGCCCTTGCGCCGTCCGCAAACAACGCGACGTACGCCAGGAGCAGACGGCGCGGATCGAGCTGCACCATGCGGTCAGCATGACGTCGGATGTCGCGCGCCCCGTCGCTTCGTAGATCCGAACGAGCGGCACGCCGTCGTGTCCGCTCTGCAATGACGAGATCACTACACCCGGCTCCGAGACGATGAGCAGCCCCAGCGTGAGCCGAGCGCACCGGTGTGAGTGGGGACTCTGCGACAGTCGAGCGGATGTCCACAGTTCACGCGCGGCACCTGGGCGGCCAGCAGGGTCTTGAGCTGGCAGGTGTCCGGTTGCCTCCAGCGTCGCGGGTTCGAGTCGTAGCGTGGCGCGAACTGGTTGCACGGAGGACACTCCGCATCGGTATCCACCGGCAACGTCACTTCCACCGTCGACTCCGTCGCCTTCACCCGCACTTCACTGACGCGCTAGGGCGCGCGGATTTCCAAGATCGTGGAATGCAGGTCTCGGTCATGCATGCCCGCCACGCGAGGCGCTCATCATCACCACAGCCCTCGCCGGGGCACCCACACAAGAAACCTGAGGCCCCTCGTTGGTCGTCGCACTGCGGAACGTGCGCGCGCGCTGAGCGTCCGGACGCACGTGCGCTCGGCCACCTCAATCGCGATGTCGAAGGGCCCGACCGCAATCAGGGATGGCGTGCGATTGACAGGGCAAGGCCGGAAGTGTACGAGATGCAGCTGCGAAGCAGCGACCTACCGACTACCGAGCAGCCGATCTTGCTCGAGGTCCACCGCACTCTGGTTGTCGTCCGGTTGTTCCATGTTGCTCCAAGTGCTTCACGCCTGCGTCGACAGCGGAGCTTGAGCGCCAGGCGCCTCGTGCAAGACAGCGTTGCATGCGGCGCCGAGTTCTGTCGAGTGGTTGGAGGTGGACCACGAATGGCGACTAGCGAAAAAAGGGTCGGGGGGCTCGAGTCCTGCGTCGGCCGTCATCGCACTGGCGGGAACGACCACGCTCGCTCTGGTGCTCGGCTTCTTCATTCCCGTCGAGTCCGCGAGGTCGTGGTTTCGCGCGAGTGGCTACTACTTCATCCTCGTCACGGTGCTTTTGTGGGGAGTGAGCGTCGTTCCGAGGAGTGGGTCCTGGGCCGAGGTGGCGATCGTGACAAGGCGGCACGCGGCCGCTGTCGCAATTGCAATCGTCTTGATCGTTAGCAAGGTCCTCGCCGTCCCCGCGAAGTTCCTCGTGCTCTCCGACGAGACGAATCTCGCCGGCATTGCTCGCTCGATGTACGAGCAGCACTCCATCTACCTGGTCTCGGCGGCCGTCCATCTTCCGTCGGGAGAGATCTCGCAGTCACTCGGCGTCTGGGACCCCCGTCCGATCGGCTACCCATTCCTCGTCTCCGTCGTGCACTTCTTCGCGGGGCTCGATCCTCGAAACGCATTCAACCTGAACGCCGTGGCTGGCACGGCAGCGCTGCTCGGTCTCTATAGCCTGCTCCAGCGGTGGTTCTCGCGTGTGCTGGGGATCGTGGGAATGTTCCTGCTCGCCTCCTTCTCACCATTCGTCCTCGGAGTCCGCTCGGGGGGAGTCGAGATCGTCAACTTGGCTCTGCTCTTGTTCGCTTTCCACTGGGCCGACGAGTTCCTGACCACACGGAAGACACGCCCGCTGGAGGCGCTGGGCTGGACTCTCGCGCTGCTCGCGCACATTCGCTACGAATCAGCCTCCTTCGTCCTGGCGATGGTGCCGGTGCTGGTCATCGGAGCCCGCGGACGCATCCTCGGCGAGCTTGGGTGGGCGAGTCGTGCGTTGCCATTGCTTTTCCTGCCGATTGCATGGCAGCGCCGCAGTGCCGCAGTGACGGGCGAAGTGCAGCTCGTGCCGGGAATCCACCGCGATGGCCTGCAGTCGTTGTCACCGGGGGAGACGCGGGGGACCGACATGTTCGGTCTCGAGCGCATCGCCGGGAACGTGAAGGAAGCCTGGAAGTACTTTACCGACACCGATACGGAGGGCTCCCATGGCACCATTCCAATGCTGTGGTATCTGGCGCTGGTGGGCGTGGTCGGCTTCGGGTTCCTTGCGTGGCGGCAACGTGACCGACGCGAGTCTCGCCGGCTGGCGCTCGCGCTCGCGGGCCTCGGCGCAGTCGTCCTCCAGGCGGGTGTGCTCCTCGCCTATCGGTACGGACAGCTCACCAACCCGATCAACGAGCGGCTTGGGATCGTCTATTTGCCGGTCGTGATCTACCTCGCCGTCCTCGTCCTCCATCTGGCGGGTCGCGCGTGGAAGCAGATGCCTCTCTGGGCAATCGCCGGCAGCGTCGCACTGGCAATCTACTCGCAGCGGCCCCGAGGAACGGTATTGGCCCAAGCACCGCACCTGGAGTACTACGCGGCGCTCGATCTCCTCGCGCGGAAGGAGTTCCCGAAGGACATCATGATCGTGACGGACGCTCCGTCGTGGTTCACCCCGTGGGGATACGACGCGATTTTCAGGAATCAAATAAACTCCTTGCAGATCCTCGATGCTCTCGGAAAGCACCATGTCCAGGATGTGCTGATCATCGAACGGATCCCGAATGGCAAGGAGCTAGAGAGCTGGGGAGCACATCTGCAGCTGGGGAAGCAACTTTGTCTCGAGACGCTGCACGAGACTCAAATCCGTGAGAATG
>CAYRQC010000475.1:0-6426 GCA_964426265.1 uncultured Phycisphaerales bacterium
GAAGCCGCGGACGGTCCGCGTCCCGTTGACCGCGTCCTCGATCACGACCTTCGCCACGACCTGAACCGGGAACGGGAGCGCCGTCACCCACGGCCGCCCCTCCCGCCGATCGACGAGGGCGAACGACGTCGACGAGGCCCAAGTGACGCGCGTCGTCGCGCCCATCGCATTACTCATTTCGACCAGCAGATGCGGCTTCACCCCGCCGCACGGATCGAGGAGCTTCCAGTTGGCGCCTGGGTAGCGACCGGCTTCGAAGCTCCAGACGATCGCCGCCGTGCCGTTGCCGAGGAGGTCGGCGATCCGCACGGCGTCGGTGTCGGTGGTCGTCGGCGTGCCGAAGATCGTCTGGCGGGCGCTCCAGCCGTTGCCCGACTGGTTGAACCAGAAGTGGACGCGGTCGAAGTCGACGTAGACGAGGTCGGCGCAGCCATCGCCGTTGAGGTCGGCGAGAAAGAGGCGCTTGGGATCGAAGCCGCGCATGAGCGGGGCCGCGTCGGCCGGCGACTGCATGGTGATCCGGCGGCCGAAGCGCCCAGCCCCCAGGTTTGGCCAGTAGTCGATGCGGCCCTCGTGCACGACGACGATCTCCTCGAGCCCGTCGCCGTTCAGGTCGGCGAGTAGCACGCGGCCGGAAGGGTCGTCGAACTGCACGTCGGGGAACTCGTCGAGGTCGTGGATTCGCGGGATGGCCGCCTGCTCCTCCCAGCCGTCGGCGGCGCACGAGCGGTACCACCGGAAGTGGTCGTCGGTGAGCAGGAGGAGATCGCGTCGTCCATCGCCGTCGAGATCGAGCTTGCGGGCGCGCCGATCCTGCGTGTCGAGGGTGGGCGTGTGTGCGAGATGGCGGAAGGGCTCGAACTCGCCGGAAGAGGTCACCGGAAACCAGCCGTGGAGCGGGCCGGCTTCGATCTGTAGCTCGACGCGGCCGTCGCCATCGGCGTCGCCGATCGCGACGCCATGCACCGCGAGCCGGACGCCCGCAGGAGCCTGCGCGAGGAAACGCGGCCGATCGAGCTGGCCGTCGCCAAGGTTCTTCCAGACGCGCAGCCCCTCGGCCGTTGTCTGCACGACATCCGGGAGCCCATCGGCGAAGAGGTCGGCGAGCGCGATGTCGGGATCGGTGAGGCTCTGCGGCGGCAGGTCGCCGGCCAGCGCAGAGAGCGATTGGTAGCGCTGCCGGCGCGGCTCGAAGGCCGAGTAGCGCAGGGTCACCGGGGGTAGCGCGCGCTGGACATAGCGCGCGTTGCCGCCGGGCGCCGTGCCGAGGCGTCGATAACCCGCCACCGTCACGGAGGCGAGGAAGGAGAGGCGAGTCGTCGCGTCGATCGTGTAGTCGAAGTGGGTCGCACGCACGAGTGTCGGCGCGCCGAGCTCGGCGAAGTGGTGCCAGACGCGAATGGCACGGCAGCGCCGCAAGGTCCGGATCTCGAAGCGCGCGCGGTAGTTCGAGAAGGGATCCTCGCGAAGGGCCGTCGTCGCGGGCGTGAAGAGCTCGGTCGCCGCCGGTGGAGGTTGCGGCGGGTGATGCGGCAAGGCGACGGTCTCGAGCGTCGCGTCGAAGAGCGGCTCGCTCGCGTCGCCGTAGTCGAGCACGACCTCGATGGCGTAGCGCCGATGGCGGATCGTCGCCGGATCGTGCGGATCGCTGCCGGTCCGCACGACGCCGACTGGCGTGCCGTCGGGCCAGCGCGGTGCGGTGGCGGGCGCGACCTCATCGGCGAGGTTGGTGTAGCAGATCCGACGCAGGTAGCGCTGTGCATGGACGCGTTCGCGCTCGTGCAGTTCGGGGCTCGCCGGCGCCGGATCATCCGCCGCGTACTCGTAGTGGACGTGGTTCCCGAGCGCGTCGAACGTCTCTTCGAGCAGCCACCCGAAGACGCGCGCCGGATCGTCCGGATCGGCGATCCGCGCCGGTGCCGTGCGCCCGAAGACGCTCGTCACGTTCTCCTTGGTGATGGCGCGCCAGTGCTCGGCGCCGGTGGCGGTGTCGCGCCAGCGCTCGACGCGCGTGAACGCGACCTCGATGCGCGGCCGGAAGCGCTCGACGTCGAAGCGGCCGCCGCCACAGGAGAAGCGATCCGCGACGGGCGGGCTGCCTTCGCGGCAAGGGACCAGCTCCTCCGCGTCGGAGAGGACGAACGTGTCAGCGGGACCATAGGTCGGCAGGCCGCGCTCGGTCCGGCGCGAGACGCGCGGCAGAGAGAGCGCCCAGCCCATGCCGAACGGCCCGTTGCCGTGGCTCGGGCTGTACTGCAGCGCGAGCTTCGGCTCGAACCCGGCGCGGCCGGGCGACAGCGGGATCGGGATCGTGAACGAGCCGGAGCCGGTGAAAAGATCGGGCTGGAACGTCTCACCGATGCCGCGGATCGCGCCGCCGCCCTTCGGCAGGACCGGCGCCGCGATGCTGGGACGGGTCGTCTCGGCCATCGATCACTTCCCCTCAGCTTCCACGGACGGACACAGTCCCGAGCGCCCGCGGCTTCGAGAACCGATGCCGTCCCAACACACGCCAGTGGCGCACCTGGTGGGTGTCCACAAACTGGAAACGTGCGAGCAGCCGTTGCGATGCCACATTGTCGGTGGCGCGATAGGCGATGACGTGGGTGATTCCGTGGAGCGGCAGGAACTCGGAGTAGAGGCGGCGGTTGAACGCGGTCGCGAGGCCGTGCTCGCGGAAGTCGGGGTGGACCCAACCTTCGCCGAGATAGGCGCCACCCGGCCCGCACTCGAATCGGTAGCGAAGCACCGGGTCGAAGTAATGGCCGAGCGCATACCAACAGTGCACCGCGAGCCGTCCGTCGACCAGACCGATGAAACAGAGCTCATGAGCTGTTGCGATCCGCTCGAGATACCAGTCGATCTTCGCGGCCCATGACTCCCGCCAGACCGGCGCGTCGGCCGCGGTCGCGCGCCGGATCACGAGCTGCTGCTCGATCGCCTCACCGCCGCGCGGCAGCTCGCCGCGGCACTCGCGCCGCATGAAGATCAGCGTCTCCGCCTCGAAGATGCGCCGCCGAAAGGCCCGGCGGAGGCGCGCACCCAGCGGCGGTTTCGCCACTCGCGCGGCCTCGGCCACCGCCGGCTCGCTCATCGAAACGCCGCGGCTTCGGAGTAGATCTCCGCGAAGCTCGTCGGCTCGCCGCGGGGGAGGAGCGCCTGCAGCCACGCCTTCTCGGGGAAGAGGCGCGCCGCCATGCCGATCACCTCGCGCGTGCCGCCGTCGGTGGCGGGGTCGGGCGGGCGACTCTTCGCGCCTTGCAGCGGCCTTCCGAGCTCGAGATACGGCCGCGTGAAGTCGAGCAGGCTGCCGAGGGCCGCGCGCACTTCATCGGAGTTCGCGACCCGCTTCTGGTCGATCCCACAGCGAACGAGTGCCCAGTAGCTCGTGAGCAAGTGGTGGGTCACGAGTGCGTGGTAGCCGAATCGTTGCTCCGGCGGCTTGTAGAAGTAGTCGATGCTCGCGCCGAAGAAATCGGGCGAGACGTCGCCGCGCGTCTGCCAGATCGCCAGATTCGCGGGCGTGAGGATGCCGATCCGCGCCTGCACTCCGAAGCCGACCAGCCCGACCGCGCGCTCCGCGCCGCCCACCATGGCAACCTGTGGGATGTCGTGGCCCGAGTCGAGAAAGTGATTCAACCGCCGATCGGCCTCGTCCAACGTGATCAGCGCCGGATCGGTCACCGCCGCGCGCACCAGGATGATCCCCGCATAGATTCCCGTTTGTGCAGTCGCGGCCGCATGGTTGCCGCGCGTCCACGGGGTGTGTTTCCACCAATCCCCGGTCCGATCCTGGATCGTCGTCGCGAGGTGAACCGCGGCCGCCTTGCCGGTCGGCGTGAGCGCCGGCCAGCAGTGCTCGATCGCGCGGAACGCGCCGATGAACTCGCGGTGGTAGATGCTCGGCTCGCCGCCTTCCTCGAGGCCGACGCCCATCGGCGGCGAGTACTGTGCCCATGGACGCAGGTGCTCATCGACGCGCGCCGCGTACCTCGGATCGCCGGTCACCACATACGCGAGACCGAGCGCGTCGATCAGCTCGTTCCAACTGATGAGGAAGCCGAGATCGAGTGCGAGGTTCGCCGGCACCGCCGTATTCATGGTGCGGTCGATCAAGTGGCGACCGGGATCGATCTCGAGGATCGGGTCCTTGAGGCGCGCATGGTTGGCCGCGAGATCCCTCATATTCGCGAGCCGCGAGCCGGTGGGTGCCATCTGGACTCGCGCGACCTCGTCGGGTGAGAGCCCGACCAGCAAGCCCGGGGGCGGAACTCCTGGGCCAAGGAGCGGAATCGGCGGACGCGGCGACGTCGTGATCAGTTCACTCGGCGGCAGGTTGCCGTTCCCGTTCGCGACTTGGGCGAGCGCGCCCACCTTGCGCTGCGACGCGTGGCTGCAGGCGAACAACACACACGTCAGCGTCACGATGACACCGGTCCCAATCACGGTGGCCCGTCTGGCGATCCGTCGCCTCACGTCATTGGCCATCGATCGCAACTCCTGGCTCCCTGGGCGCGAGCCGCGGCACCCACGTGCGGGCCGGCCGCGTCAACCAATCACGCCGCCACTGCCGGTGCGGCTCGTCGTCCGGGAACTCTTCGGGAGCATGGTACGGCCAACCGGTCATTTGATGGAACGGCAGCGGCTCGACGTGCAGGGCGTCGACCGTGTTGAGGTCGCGATCCTTCGCCCAGCCGTCGAGGAAGAGCAAGAAGTCACGCCGCCAACCCGCCGGCAGCGGCGGCAGTCCGGCGGCGGGAAAAGAGAGGTGTACGGCATCCCCCGCGCCCATGACGACGAAACGGTCGTCGATGGCGTCGGCGCCGCCGAGCAGCGGCAGCACGTTTCCGAGCTTCGTGTAGAGACCTGGATGCTGGTTCCAGCGTGGCGTGGTCGCGAGGTGGTCCCAGTCGAACCACTCGAGCTGATGGTCACCCGGGAGCGTGACCGGTTCGGAGAACCCGCGCTGCCAGAGCTGTGCGTCGCCCGGCTCGAGCGGCGTCGTGATCTGTGGTATCGCGCCGTCATCGACCGCGAGGCGGATCGCGTCCCAATAGAGACGCAGCGTCGACCGGATGCGCAGCCGCGGATCGGTGCGCGAGAGGAGCGACGTGACGTCGACCACCATCGACTTCTGCTTGCCGGCCGGGAAGCCGATCGGCGGCCCGGCATCGCGCCAGCCGCCGTCGCCGTCGGGCACCTGTAGCATCGGCGGCTCGAAGCGGAGGTCGGGCGTGCGCGCGCTCGCCACGTTGACGCTCGCGTCGGTCCAGAAGAACCAGCCGGTCATCACCAGCCGCAGCAGCGTCGCGTCGCGCACGTCGGCTGGATCGAACTCGAGCTCGAGCCAATGGCGCGGCGCGAGCCCCTGGAACTGGCCGCCCCAGGTCGGTGAGTGTGGTGCGCCCGCCTCCGCCGGTCGATAGGGCTGGAAGGGGGCGGCGAGCGTCCCGTCGATGCGCGCCAGCTCGTGCGACCAATCGCGACCATCGCTGCCCATCGCGCGCTTCGGTGGACGCGGTGCGACGACGACGTGCGTTCGTGCCTCGGGGAACGGCGGAAAGGTGAAGCGCTCGTTCGGGAAGATCTCGCTGCCGTCCGGGTGATCGACCACATCGAGCCGCACGCGATCGAGGTAGGTCACCTCGCGCAGCTCCTCGGTGAACTGAAGCTCGTAGGCGCCGTCCTTCGGCGCGAGCTGCTCGCCGCGGATCAACACATACTCGTCGTGGTCGGGTGGCACCAGCATTCCGGGCGCCATCGGCAATCCGAGCGGCGTGATGCCGAGGACGTCGGTGACGAACTCGTAGTGGGCGCCATTCCAGGTGTAGAGGAACGGGCACGAGCCGACCAGCCCCTCCTTCTGCTCGAGGATGACACATGAACCGGCGGCGGAGTCGGTGACGGTTTGCACCACGCCGTTGGGCCAGGTCACACGGATGAGATCGGCTTTGGGGTGGCTCTCGAGCCCGAGGAGCTGCGGCTCGCCATTCCAGAAGAGGCGGCGGTAGACGGCGCCGGCGCGCAGCTCGACGAGCGCGCCGACGCCACGGCGGTTGTCCTTGACGCCGATGAGCGTGACGCGCAAGGCATTGCGACCGGAGGCCGGCCACGCGACGAAGCCGGCGCAGAAGACGTTGGACGAGCCATCGGCGCGCGCCAGTGAGCACAGCGGGTCGGGCGTTCCGTTGCCGTCGAGATCGGAGATCGCGATCACGCGCGACAGCCGGCTTCCAAGGTTTGCATCGATCGTCACTTCGGTGACCGGGCGTGGGTCGAGCGGGAGACCGAGTGCAGAAAAGAGCGTGCCGTCATCCACGCCGAAGCCATCGAGTGCGCCATCGAGATCCACGTCACCGAGCATGGTGAGTTCGCACGCGGATTGCCGTGGCGTCGACCGCGCCGCGGTGAACTTGAAGTCAGCAC
>CAYRQC010000476.1:0-14088 GCA_964426265.1 uncultured Phycisphaerales bacterium
GGAGAAGGACCGCTCCACTCTCGTCAAGAACGACGACAAGCTCGAGGTGAAGCACGACCGCACCGGCACCATCAAGAACGACGACACGCTCACGGTGGAGCACAATCGCACCGCCACCGTGAAGAACGACGACACGCTGAAGGTCGAGAACAACCGCACCGAGACGGTCACCAACAACGACTCGCTCGAGGTGTCGAAGGGGAATCGCGCCGTCGTCGTCAAGATGGGGAACGACAGCCTCGAAGTGAAGATGGGCAACCAGACCCAGAAGATCGCCCTCGGCAAGTCGGCGACCGAGGCGATGACGGGCATCGAGCTCAAGGTCGGTGGCAACTCGATCCTCATCGACCAGTCGGGAATCACGATCAAGGGCATCAAAGTGACAGTCCAAGGCCAGGCGATGGCCGAGGTGAAAGCGGCGATCATCCAGGTGCAGGCGAGCGGCATCGCGATGCTGAAGGGAGCGCTCACCCAGATCGGGTGAACGGCGCACACCATGGCGACAGAGCCACGACTCACCGCTCTCGAGACTCCGTGGACCGCGGTGCCGGCCGCGACCGCCGACCTGCTGGTTCCCGGCGCCGATCTCGAGCCACAGGCGGCACTGCTGCTGACGCCCAGCATGACTCCGTCGGCGTTCTGCACCGAGCTGATCGCCAACGATCTCGTGCTCGACGCGATCCGGCTGTTGGCACAGGCGCTGCCGCATCGGCTCACAGTGGCATGGGCACTCCAATGCGCCCGCGAGGCCGGCGTTCGCGACCCGACGGATGGACAGCTCCTGGTGCTGGCCGAGCGCTGGGTCCGCGAGCCGCATGACGACGCTGGCCGCGCCGCCTTCGCGCTCGCTGAGACCGCCGGATTCAAGAGCGCCGCCGCGTGGGTCGGAGTCGCCTGCTTCTGGAGCGGCGCGAGCATGGCGCCGCCGAACGTGCCGGCGGTGCCACCCGGACCGACGCTCGCCGGCAAGGCTGCGAGTGGCGCCGTACTGCTCGCCGCTGCGGCGGGCGTTCCTGGTGAGACGCCGGCGCGACAGCGCCATTACTTCGACCTCGGGACCCAGTACGCGACCGGCAAGGTCGCCCCTCCGAGCTGACGGGAGCACGCCATGTTCCCTGCCGCACGCATCCTGGACATGCACGTCTGCCCGATGGTGACGGGTGTCGTCCCGCACGTCGGTGGTCCGATCATCGGCCCGGGCGCCATCATGGTGCTGGTCGGCGGACTGCCGGCCGCGCGCGTCGGCGACATGTGCCTCTGCGTCGGCCCACCGGACACGATCGCCATGGGTAGTACCACGGTCATCATCGGCGGTGCCCCGGCCGCCCGCATGACCAGCAACTGCGCGCACGGTGGGCTGGTCGTCGCCGGCATGCCGACCGTTCTCATCGGTGGATGAGATTCCGATAACCGCCGGCGCCGGTCACGGCCGGATCGCGTTCGGAGGAACATGAAAGAGCCGCCGCTTGTGAGCCGCCCTTGGCGCCACGAGATCAAGCGCTGGACCGACGTCCCGGCGAAGGACCGCGTCGTGGCGTTCGCGGCCGCACGGCGCGCGCGGGCGTTCCTCCGAGGGTACGCGGCGGACCGCCAGGCGCTGGAGGCCATGCGTGCGGCGCTGCTGGAAGTCGGGAACGACAGCAATTCAGGGCTCGCGACATCCGATGTCGTGGACGAGACCGTGACGCTCGTCGAGGCTGGCGTGCTCGTCATCATCGACGCGTGGGACCCGCTTCGTGTGCCGGAGGCACCCGTGCCCGCGCCTGCCTCGGCTCCGGTAGCCGCCCCTGCCGATGCCACACCCGCGGCACCCGCCGCGCCGTCCCGCGTCAACCCACCCGCGCGCCAGGGAACCTACAGTCTGCAGAACGTCCGTTGCCCGCCGCGATTCGCGCCGTCGAAGGAGAAGATCCGGATCGAGTACGAAGTGATTGACGACACTGGCCTCGTGACGTCGGGATGGTGGCAGCTCATCCGAAAGCTCGACGCCAAGGTGCTGGCCACGAATCAGCTCACCGCCGATCAGCTCCGCCACGGCGCGCAGTTCTTCGAATGGGACGGCGCAGGTGCGTCGGGTGACGAGTTCCCCGACGGCTACGTCACCGTGCAGGAGTCGCCGTACCAGATCAAGGTCGTCATCACGGGGAACCAGGGCGACCGCGACGGCAAGACGGAGACCGCAGTCGAGCTGGCGGATTTCATCGTGGAACTCGCCCCCGTCGACCGGTTGACCGAGGACGACGATCGCACCGTTCACGGCCAGATCGGTTCGCTTCCCGCGTCTTCGCTCAAGGAGATCCGCCTCGAGAGCAACCTCTTCGCGGTCGATTCGGGCGAGATGTACGACTCGACAGGGTACTCCGCCTACGAAACCCGCTGGAGCGCCGGGCCCCGGATTCCGATCCTCGCAACCGTGCGCATCCTCGACTCGAAGGGGAACAAGGTCCGCGACGGCAAGGCGCTCGGCCACGCCCGCGTGCTCTGGGACTACGCCGATCCGGCACAGACGAGGACCACGTACCTATCGACGACCGGCGCTGCGGCTTTCGTGAACCGTGCGAAGTCCTACGACACCAGTGCGGGGCGCCCGCAGAACGGCGACGACTGCCACGTCGATCGTGGTGGAAAGCGGGCGGCGGCGGCCGGCGGCGACGCGGTCCTCGCCGCGGCAGACGGGTCGGTCACGCCATTCCCCTTCACGATCGCCCCCGGCGCCACGCGGTGGTGGGGTGCGTTCTGCGACGTTGCGAAGGACGGCGACGAGGATTCGCGGGCGGGTGTCGTGTTCCGGCCGGCGCGCATGGCGGGCGACAACTACGCGGTGAAGGCGTACCTCGACCTGAAGGGCAAGCTCGACACCGCGGCCGCCGTTCCGGCGGGCGCGGACCGGACGGCAGACGTCGGCACGTTCGAGGTGTGGCGCGAGATCAACCTGGCCACGCTGGTGCGCAAGTCGCCGGCCGTGACGTCGAGCGTGCCGACGGTCACGGACTACTACGCGGACGCCTACATCCGCGTGAAGAACGACATGGGCGCGGGCCACACGATGACGAAGGACGAATACGACGCCGCGTTCACGTCCGCGCTGGCCGCCGTGCCGGCGAATGCGGCGGGTCCGCTCGTGGTCCAGTATTCACTCCCCCCCGACCGGAGCCAGTACGACCTGCGGGCACCGGCCGGGTCGATCGGCGGGACGATCCTGCGAGCGATCGGCGACGCGCTCGGCGCGATCGCGTCGGTGTTCGGCTACGACAACTCGCACCCCACGAGTTGGGTCGCGACCGTCCGCGCGTACCAGGACTTCAAGAGGACGGTCAAGGATGATCAGGGCTACACGGACTCCCAGCTCGCCACGGTTCTCGCGAACGCGGGCGTCGCGACGGAGGTCGACTATGCGACGGCGACGATTGACTACGTGATGGCGATCGCCACTGAGATATGCAAAGCGAACGCGACGCAGCGGGGCGTGACGATTCAACAGTTCGAGTGGGTTCACTCGCTCGAGCAGATCCTTCCCGGACGTCTCAACGGCAATGCCGTCTTCAAGGCGCCCAACACGTGCGGGTTCGCGCTCTACAACCCCCGCCAGGACACGACCGGCCACGAGATCGGGCACGACATGTTCCTGCCGCACGCGCCACGCCCCGGCGTCAGCGCCCAGACGATCGCGAACGAAGGCATCGCCCCCCACCGCCACGACGGCGCCGACATGAACTGCCTGATGTCGTACAACCGACCGAGGCCCGGCTTTTGTGGCCTGTGCGTCGTGAGGTTGCGGGGATGGAAAGAGAGTCAGTTCAACGCCAGCGGCCCGACGACGGTGAAGTGAGAGACGCGTGAGCACCGTCTTGATGTCGGGCGCGTTCCTGGCGGCTGCGTTCGGCGTCGCGTGCGGGTGCATGGGCGGCGAGGACAAGTCTGGAGGCAAACCCATGTCGGTCGTCTTCGAGATCCAGCCACGGTCCCCTTCCTGGGCGCCGGGCGCGAAGGTCGTCTGCGACCTTCGCATCGAGAACCGCGGTGCCTCCGCCGTCGAGTTCCCCAACCCGATGTTCGCGACGAGCGCCCAGCCCGCCTACCGGCTGCGGCGTCCTGACGGCGACGAGGTCTCGTTCAAACCGTCGTCGGGCGGCGACGACGACGCGCTCGCCTCACCGACTCTCATGCGCCTCGATCCGGAGCACGTTTGGCTCGGGGAGTTGGTGGTGAATTCGCACGCGAACGTGTCGGCACCGGGCGACTACGTCATCGAAGCGAGGATGGCGTGGGGCGCCATCGACGTCGTCGCGCCGCCGGCGAAGTTCCGCGTCGCCGCCGCCAGGTTCCTGTCCATCTCCACCAGCATCGCGCGTTCGGACAAGGGCTCGACCGTGCGCGAGGCCGTGCTCCTGCAGGCCGAGGAGAAGGGTGGTGTGGAGATGGCGGCGCTGTTGCGCGAGACGAATCCGACGCTCGGCGAAATGGCCGTCGCCAACGTGCTCGCCCGCGGGCCGGTTCCCTCCGACGCCCGCGCCGTCTACGGCGCGTACGCGAACTACGAGACCGCATTCGACCCGTTGCGGTGGATCGTCTCGTCGTCCGCCCGGAGCATCCACGTCGCGGCCGTACCCGAGGGCGGCGCAATCGATCTCGATGCGGAGGCGGCGATCCTCGACGTGCCGGCGCCGCTCGCGACAAAGGACGGGCTCTTGATCATCACGGTCGCGGAGTCCGGTCGCGGCGCGCAGATCCTCCAGGCGCGGCTCGGACGAGACGCGGCCCGCGGCGAGACGACGGCGCTCAAACCCGTGTTCCGTCTCGATCGCGTACCCGTCGCGACGGCGTCGGCGCTGACGCCCGTCGCGCGCGATTCCAGGGCCTTCGCGGCCGTAGTCGTTCGCGGCGACCTCGGCGCGCGGCTCCTCGTCCTCGAACTCGGCCAGAACGGCGACGCCATCGTGCGCCTCGACCACGAGTGGCCGGACCTCGATCCGCGATCGGCGGCGGCCCTCTGCGCCGGAAGTGACGGCGCTGTCAGGGCATCGTTCGCCGCAGTCGATCGGTCGGCGATGCCCGCGCTGCACATTGTCGACGTGCGCGTCTCCGGCGAGGGAAAGATCGAGACGGACCCAACGATTTCGCCCGCGCTCCTCGAAGCGTCGAAGGTGGTTGACGTCCGCATCGCCTCGTACGAAACGGTTCCTGGCGCCTACACGCGTCTCGCCGTCGCGCGGGGCGCGGGCGGCGAGACCGTCGTGCTCGACGACCGCGGACGTGTCCGGCCGGCGATCACGGCGATCGCGGCCGACACGCCGTTCGCACTCGTACCCGGTGTGTCGGCGTGGTACGCGGTGGCCGTCACGCCGACCGGTGTAGACGCCGTCCGAATGTGACGTCGAGACGAACAAGGGAATCAAATCCACTCACGCCCCTCGCCGCGGTTCCGGGGCATTGTCTTATCGCGTGCGCCGGTGCCAGACGAGACGCCAGGAGCCACCTAACCGCTAGCCGCCGAAGAGCTTGCGCCAGACGCGCGCGGGCTTGGCAGGACGCTGGGCGCGCTTGCGCTCGAAGCTGGCGATCGCGAGCTCGAGCCCGACGCGATCCAACTTCGCGAGTGCGGCGACGTCGGCGGACGACAGACCTGCGCGCGCGGCTTGCGCGTGCGGATCCACGAGGAAGCGCGCCAGCAGCGCGGGCTCGCTGTAGAGCTGCGCCAGGAACGCTTCGCGCGTCATGCGGCCTCCGCGGCGAGCCCGCGACCCAGGGCGAGCGCGCGGCGCGCGCGTTCGAGCTCCTCGAGCAGCGCGGTGACACCCGTGAAGCGGCCATCGCGCTCCAGCACGACGGTCAAGGGGCGCCGCACCCGCCGCCCCACCTCCGTCAGCAGCGCAAACACTGGCTCGGGAACCTCGTGCAAGTGATCGTCGAGCAGCCGCCGCTCGACGCCGCGTCGAAGCCACCGTCCTCCGGCGATGTGAATCGATGCGATGCGGTGGTGATCGAGCGCATCGAGCAGCGCGCCGGCGTCGAAGCCGAAGTTCACGGCATTCGCGTGCAAGTTGTGCAGGTCGAGCAGGAGGTCGCAGGGGGTCGCGTCCAACATCGCCGCGAGCCACTCCGCTTCGCTCATCGCGCTGAATGGCGGCGCAATCAACGTCGCGACGTTCTCGACTTTCGGGCGCATGCCGACGACGCGTTCGGCACGCGCCAGGTTGCGCGCGGCGCCATCGATCGTCTCGAGCGTGCGCGGCGGCGCGGCGAGGTGCCCGATCTCGAACCCGCCGCCGCGGACGAACGCCAGGTGCTCGGACCAACCCTCGGGCCGCACGCGATCGACCAGGCGCGCCATCGCCGCGAGCCGGTGCTCGGCCACGGCTTCGCTCGACGCGAGGCCGAGGCCGACGCCGTGCAGCTCCACCGGCAGCATGCGCGCGAGCGTCGCGAGGGCGTCGACGCGACGTCGCGGCGCGTCGTAGTAGTCGTCGGCGATCACTTCGAGCACGTCGATGCGCTCGAGGTTGGCCAGGATTCCGCCGGCCAGGTCGTCGCGCCAACCCAACCCGAAGCGATCAGCTCCCACAGCCACCGCAACCTCCTCCACCGCCACCACCGCAGCCACTGCCGCTGCCGCAACTGCTACCGCCGCTGGAGCAGCTCGAGCCGCCCGACGCGGGGATCACCTTCCGCAGGGCCGATTGCGTATCGGCGGCGAACAACGATCCGATCGCGTCCCAGCCGTACAACGCGAGCATGTAGCCACGGTCGGCGGGATCGAGCGCGTCGTGGCCCCGCACGGCACGCTCCTTCGCGCGACCGAACAGAGTGCGCAGATCACGCAGGACTCGATCGCCTGCTCGCGTGCGTCTCCGACGTGTGGCCTTCCAAGTCAACGCGGTGGCAATCAGCGCCAGGACGATCAGGAACTCGATGTTGTGGCGACCGCGCTCGAGGGCGACTGCGACCTTCGCCGCCGCGAGTCCGAGCAGCAGCACCGAGGCAACCAGCATCAGGATCTTGGCACGCGCCTCATCGCTGGGTCTCTGCGTCAGGCCATTCGTGGCCAATCGCTCCCGATACGGACGGCACGCCGCCGTCACGCTCGGAAGATCCCACACTCCGAGCACACGGCGGGGACTCGCGAACGAGTCGACGAGCGCAGCCTCGAGCGGAGCGCGCGTCTTCGACGCGTGCGCGGCACGCTCGCCCCGTTCGACGAGGGCGTCGCGCGAGCGGAGCACCCCGCGCTCGATCAGCAGCGCCAGCGCCACTCGCACGGCCTCCTCTTGGCCGCCGCGCAGGAACGCGACGGCGTACGGATCGCTGATCCGATCCATCGCGCCACCCACCGGTTCGCACAGCACCAGTGTCACGCGCAGCGCGACCAGGACGGCGACGGCGAACGCGAGATAGAACAGCAAGAATTGCGGACCCGAGAAGTCGAGCGGGTTCATGCCGCGTTTCCTCCTCGATCGTCGAGGTGGCTGGCGCGCGCGCACATCAGTGCGGCGACGTCGATCAGACCGGCGAGTGTGTCGTCGATCTCCGCGGCCGGCAGCGACAGCTCCTCGCGCACTCGGCTGAGCCTCCCCACCGCAGCCACCAGCCGCTCGTCGCCGGACGATGCGGCGAATGCAACCAGCGCTTCGCGCGGCGCCTCGCGCGGGCGCCCCTCGAGATCCTGGAGGGTCGCGGCCACCACTCGCAGCGGTCCCGCGAGATCAGCCAGTCCGGGCAGCAGACGACGCGAGCCGGCGGCGTGCTCCAGGTACATGCCGCGCAGACGCAGGTGCATGTTCAGCGCCGATTGTTGGAGCTGACGCACGCGCGCCGCTCGCGGAACCGTCAGGGTCTCGAACGGATCGCGCCCACGCAGCACGCGCCTTCGATGGGCCATGTCCGCGAACTTCACCGCGAACGCCTCGGCGGCGGCGTGCAGCTCGGACTCGAGCACCACGAAGAGACGCAGCGCGATGGTGGCGCGTGCGAGGTCCGCATGCTCGCGCAATGGAGCGACGCTCGACCGGTCGAAGCGCGTCAGGACCAGCATCACGTTGACGTCGGACGACAGGCGCAGCCGATCCTCCGCGGCGCTGCCGAACAGGACCACGGAGACGAGGTCCGCGCGTAGTGTGCGCTCGGCCTGCTCGACGAAGCGACCCAAGACTCGTTCGACGTCCGCGGGAAGAGGCATGAGGAGGCTCCGGGAAACCGCCGCTCCACGTCGGCAGCAGTTCGCGCGCAGTTTGCCACGGCGACTGCGTGCAGTTTCCGAAACGGACGCCAGAATCTGCGACCTCTCTACGTGGCGGGCCGCGAGACCGTGCGAGGGCAGATGACGGAACCAGAGTCGCAGCGTCGACCGCGCGTCACGAGCCGTGGCCGAGGAGTCGCCACGCTTGCGGCGTTGCTGCTGCTCGCCACCGCGTCCGCGGCACCCGCGCCGCAGGCGAACACCACCACCCATTGGCAACTCCTGCGGCCGACCAAGATGACCTCGGCGGGCGGCGCGACGCTCACGCTCGATCCGGAAGGCGCGATCCTGGTCGGCGGCGCGAACCCGGAACGCGACACCTTCACCTTCGAGTGCCTCGTCGAGCGCAACGGCCTCACCGGCTTTCGGGTCGAGGCGCTGAGCGATCCCACGCTGCCGGCGAGCGGTCCCGGCCGCTCCCCCAACGGCAACTTCGTCCTCAACGAGTTCAAGGTCGAGCAGGCCCCCACCAACTCCGACGGCTGGAAGCCGGTGCTGCTCGAGCGGCCGAGCGCCGACTTCGAGCAGCAGGGCTTCGGCGTGCAGAACGCGATCGACGGCGCCGCGGCCACCGGCTGGGCGATCGCGCCGGAGCTCGGGGTCCCCCACCAGGCCGTCTTCGAGGCGCAACGCGACGTCGGATTCGAGGCCGGCGTGAAGCTCAAGTTCACGCTCGAGTTCCAGTTCGGCGCCCAACACGTGATGGGCCGCATCCGGCTCGCTTGCACCGACTCGTCGCGCCCGCTGAAGGCACCGCGCGATGACCACACGATGGGCGAGGCGCAGGGCAAGATCGCGCCGGCGATCGCGCGTGGCGTGCGCTGGCTGCTCGATCAACAGGAGCTCGACGGTCTCTGGGCCTACCGCGCCGAGGACGTGAAGTACGGCATGACGTCGCTCGCCGGCTACACGCTCCTGAAGTGTGGGATCGCGCCCACTCACCCCGCGATCGCGCGTGCCGCCGCGCGGATCCGTTGCGAGCCAGCCGGCAGCGTCTACGCCGCCGGGCTCGAGCTGCTCTTCCTCAGCGAGCTTCCGGGCGATGACCTCCAGCCGCGGATCGAGGAGACGACGTCGAGGCTGCTGTCGTGGCAGATCGCGAGCGGCGGGTTCAGCTATCCAGGCGGCGCCGCCGACCTCTCGAACGGCCAGTACGCGGCGCTCGGGCTGCGCGCCGCGGCGAAGCACGGCGTGAAGATCGCGCCGGAAGTCTGGATCAAGCTCGCCGAGGAGACGCTGCTCCACCAGGAGAAGGGGAGCGGGGCGTATGGGTCGGCCGGCTTCGGCTACGCGGCCGGGAGCGCGCCGTACGGATCGGTGACGGCGGGCGGCACCTGCGTGCTGAAGATCTGCGACGACCAGCTCGCGAAGAGCGGTGCAAGTCGGACCGCGTTCGGCGCGGCGTGGCGCAAGGGGCTCGCGTGGCTCGACCGGTCGTTCGCGCCCGACACCAATCCCGGTGTCGGTACCTGGGTCTGGTACTGGCTCTACGGCATCGAGCGCGTCGGCGGCCTCTGTGAGGTCGACGAGCTGGCCGGCAAGAGCTGGTATCGCTTCGGCGCCAAGTTCATCGTCGAGAACCAGAAGCCGGAAGGGTTCTGGGATGGCGATGGCGGCCCGCAACCGAGCACCTGCTTCGCGCTGCTCTTCCTCGCGCGCGCGACTTCGAGCGTCTCGGGCGTGACGGTGCGCTCCGAGAATCTCTACGGCGGCGACGATCCGGCGGCGGACGTGAGCTTGCGCGCCTCGGGTGACACGCCGCTCACGCTCTGGGTCTCGTCGCTCGGCGGCGCGGCGGCGGCACTCGGCTGGCCGCAGGAGAGCGGCGGGCCGCACGTCTCGAAGGTCGTCTACACCGTGCCGGGACGAACGCTGCTCGCCGACGCGCGCGACGACGCGGGCAAGTGGCGCTTCGCAACCGAAGCTCCGGCCGCGGGTTTCGAGCAACCCGGTTTCGACGACGCCAAGTGGAAGAGTGCACCCGGTGCCTTCGGCGCCAAGGGCACGTCCGGAATCCCGGTCCGCACCGAATGGACGAGCCCGGAGCTCTGGTTGCGCCGCGAGCTCCTGCTCGACGATTCGCTGCGGGTCGATGGCGCTCCGTTGCTCGACCCGCAGCTCTTCGTCGCCATCGCTCCGTTGGCGACCACGCCGGTCACCCGACCCGACCTGGTCTGCCTGTTCGACGAACAGCGCGACTTCCCCGGCCAAGTGAACGAGGCGAGCGCCGGCGGCTCGATCGCGCTGCGCGAGACCGGCGCCTGGAACGGCGGCTGTTGCCTCGCCGTGCAACCACAACAGGCCTTCCGCGCCGCGATGCCGGGCTGGGGCTACTCGATCGCCGAGAAGCCGGAGCCGGGCCAGTACCGCTACCTCCGACTCGCGTGGCGCAAGGAGAACGGCGGCGGGATCATGGTCCAGCTCGCCCACAACGGCGGTTGGGACGCCGCCACCGCGCGCATCCACTCGGGCCCGAACGAGTTCAAGTGGAACAGCGTCGAGATCGAGCGCGACAGCCCGCGCGATTGGCGGCTCGCCACCGTCGACCTTTGGCGGGCGTTCGGCAGCAACACGACGTTCACCGGCATCGCCTTCACACCGATGTCGGGCGGAGCCGGGCTATACGACGCGATCTATCTCGCGCGGGCGCTGGACGATTTCGAGGCGATCCCGCGCTCGCCGCTCGCCCTCGAGGCGGCAGCCAAGGTGCCCGGGGCAGTCGCTCCGGCAGGTGCGCCGCCGGCCGCGACCGCGAGCGGAGATGGAGCCGCGCAAGACGCGGGATTCGTCGAGCTCTTCGTGAACGGGACCAAGGTCTTCGCGTGCGAGCAATCGCAGCCCGAGTACGAGCCGGTGGCGACCCTGGCGCCGCTCACCGGCTTGTTGAAGCCGGGCCGCAACGTCGTCGCGGTGCACGCGCTCAAGGGTGCAGCGGTCGCGGCGGTCGATCTCGCGCTCCGCGACCAGCGGGTGCTCGCGACGATCGCGGGGAAGCCCGATCAGCCGACCGGCATCGAACGCTACGCCGCCCAGATCAACTTCGACCGCAACGGCCTCTATGCGCTTCGCGCACTGGTGCACGTCGTACCGCCACCGGAGCTCTCGGCCGGCGGCGAGGTGACACTCCTTTCGCGGGAGCTCGTGGTGCCGATCCGCGAGGCGCTGGACACCGAGCTGATCTCCTACGGCTCCGATGCGGGCCGCAACCTGCTCGCGCTGAACGGCGCCGTGGCGTCGGCCTCGAGCAGCTTCGATGCCAGCTTCATGCCGGAGCGCGCAATCGACAACCTCGCCTCGCGTGGCTGGCTCTCCGCCGATGGCGATCGCCGGCCCCACCTCGCGATCGAGCTCAAGAAGCCGGCGCGCGCCGACACCATCCTCCTCACGCCGATCCAATCACGCGGCATGGACGCGGAGCGCACTCACTGGCGCGTCCGCCGCGTCGAGGTGCAGGTCGATCAGGGCAAGGGAGGCACCTTCGAGATCGTGCTGCCGGCCGACTTCCGGAAGGGCGTCGTGCGGCTCCCGAAGGTGGCCGTCGTGCGGCGGCTCGACATCCGGATCCTCGATGCCAGCAACGTCCCGCCGATCAAGAACGCACTCGGGCTCGGCGAGGTCGAGCTGCAACTGCGGAAGTGAGGTCGAGCGGCCACATCGGGCGGGACGGCTCACGATTCGCGTTCACCGCCATACGGCCGTACTGTCTGCCGTCTCACTCCGCGGTCCGCTCCGTCGAGGATGCAACGAACTCATGGGTGTATCGCGCTCCCCCCTCTCCGCGGCAGCCGGGCTCTTCATGCTGATCGCATCGGCCTGCAGTGACGGTGGCACTCCGCGGAAGATCACCCAGTCGCGCGAGACGGAGGTCGTCGCCGGCCGTGACAAGCTCGACGCGACGAGCGCCGAGCGGTTCGGCACCGCGTTGCCGCCAGCGCACCCACCGACGGAGTCAGCGACGTCCGACAGCAACCCGGCCGGCCGCGGCGGCGAGTTGGTCTGGACCAATCCGCCCGGATGGATCGAGCTTCCCCCCACCGAGATGCGCTACGCCAACCTGCAACCCGCCGGCAACCCCGACGCGGAGTGCTCCCTCAGCGTGCTGCCGGGCGTGGTGGGCGGCGTCACCTCGAACGTCAACCGTTGGCGCAAGCAGTTCGGGCTGGCGGAACAGGACGAGGCGGCGATCGCCGCGCTGCCGAGCCAACCGCTCCTGAAGCTCGACGCACGGCGCGTCGAGCTGGAGGGCGAGTACGCCGGCATGGGCGGCGGGCCGCGCAAACCGGGCTTCGCACTGATCGGGCTGATCGCCGGGTTCGCCGACAAGATGCTCTTCGTGAAGATGACCGGTCCGAAGAGGGTCGTCGACGCGGAGCGCGCCCACTTCGACGACTTCGTCGCCTCGCTCACCATCGCCGAGAACGAGGTCGATCCGTCGGCCGCCAATCCCGCCGTCGGCGCGGTCGCTCCACCGCCAGAATCGGGCGACCTCGAGTTCACCGCGCCGACCGGTTGGACGAAAGACCCCGCCCGGCCGATGCGCCTCGCGACGCTCCGGCCGCCCGGCAGCACGGACACCGAGTGCTCGATCACCGTGCTGGCGAACGATGGCGGCGGCCTCATGGGCAACGTCGATCGCTGGCGCAAGCAGCAGTTTGGGCTGCCCGGGATCTCGAACGAGGAGTTCGTGGCGCTGCCCAAGATCACGCTGCTCGGGGCGGAAGGCGTGCTGGTTGATCTCGTCGGCGCCTTCTCGGACACGATGAACCACCGCTCGATCCCGCAGGCGCGACTGCTCGGCGCCATGGCGATCGTCGGAGCGCGCTCCGTCTTCGTGAAGCTCACCGGTCCCGAGGCCGAGATCGACGACCAGGTGCGCGACGGCTTCCGCGAGCTGTGCGCCTCGCTGAAGGAGTGACGAGCGCCGCATGAATCGCCTCTCCATGAAGCTCTGCAAGAAGCTGTTCCTCGGGCTCTCCTCGTTCGGGTTCGCGGCGATCCTGCTGCTCTTCCTCCTGCTGCTCACGTGGCTCGGGACGCTGGAGCAGATCGAGCACGGGCTGCTGGAGACGCAGAAGAAGTACTTCGAGTCGAAGGTGCTCTGGCACGACGTCGGACCGTTCGTGCTGCGCTGGCCTTGGGCCGACGCCGGCGCCGACCCGCTCGCGACGATCGGGACGATCCCGATCCCGTTGCCGGGCGTCTATCTGCTGCTCGGCCTGCTGCTGATGAACCTCGTGCTTGGCGGGATCGTCCGCTTGCGCAAGGACATGCGCCGCGTGGGCATCCTGATCGCCCATCTCGGCATGGTGATGATGCTGGTCGCCGGCTTCGTCTACTTCCGCTGGTCGATCGACGGTGGGATGCAGGTCTACCCCAACGAGATCGGCAAGGAGTTCTACAGCTACCACGACTGGGATCTCACGATCCGGGACGGCGGGCTCGAGGGGAACGTTCGCGAGCAGATGATCGAGGACTCCGACTGGCGCGATCTGCCCGCCGGCGCGACCCGCCGCTTCACCAGCGAAGAGCTCCCCTTCGACGTCCTGATCACGCGCACCTTCAACAACTGCAGGGTCGTGCCGAAGGGGCCGATGTTCGCGGGGGATGGACCGGTGATCGACGGCTACGTCGTCCTGGCGGAGCCGCTGAGCTCCGAAAACGAGGGCGAGCCACCGAACTCCCTCGGCCTCTACGCGACCTTCATCGAGCGGGCGACGGGCAAACAGACCGACGCGATCCTTTGGGCTCGCCAGCGCTTCGCGTTCACGCTCGATGCCGGCGGCAAACGGTGGCTCATCGACCTCGACCGCCGGCGCTTCCGGCTGCCGTTCGGCGTGCGCCTCGAGAAGTCCAAC
>CAYRQC010000477.1:0-12697 GCA_964426265.1 uncultured Phycisphaerales bacterium
AAGATCTTCTGCGCGCTCGCGGGATCGAGCTGCCCGACGTAGCTCACCTTGCCGTCGGCTTCACTCTTCGTGACCTCACCGAGCTTCGGGAGCAGGTCGGCGAGCAGCTTGTGGGGTGGAACGACGCGTTCGAGCTCACTCGCCATCCGACCGATGCCGTGGGCACCCGCGGTGGCACCGTTCGCGCGGCCCTCCTTGCTCTTGCGATCGGGAAGATCGACCGCCATCCACTCGTCCCCACGACCGAGCGCCACGAGCTTGCGGTCGCGCCGCCAAAACTCCGCGCGCCCCTTCTGGTAGTGCCACGGATGGTTGCGGATGAACTGCACGGTCCAGACGTCGCGCGGTGCCTTGATCTTGCTCTTGCCGGGTGCCGTCTCTGGCACCGCTGGCGCCGCCTCTTCGTCCTCAGCGCCGACGTTGCGGAACGCGAAGGTGTAGTTCTCGACGGCGTCGAGCTTCTTCGCGAGCGCCGTCAGCTCCGCCTTGGCTCCGTCATCGGAGGGCGCAAGGGCGGCCGCCAGTGCCAGCAACCACGAACGCACGGAACGCGGCTCAGCTTCCGGCGAGCGCTGCGGTGGCTTCAGCCGGCGGCTCGACGACCGTGGCTCCGACGCCCGTCAACTTGAAGCTGCGGTGGACCTGACGGCTCACTGCACCCTTGATGACGACGTTGGACTCGAAGCTCGTGATGACGCCATTCGCGACGACAAAACGCACCGTGCCATCGCACTCGGCCTCACGCGCGGCAGCAGTGCCTTCACCTTCCGGCGTCGCGCCGCCGGCCTCCGGCTTGCCGCCTTCTGGCTTCCCGCCCTCCGGCTTGCCACCCTCACGCTTCCCACCCTCGCGCTTGCCGCCTTCACCTTTCCCACCTTCGCCCTTGCCCCCTTCCATTTTTCCGCCGGGACGCAGGCCGGCGAACTCGCGGGCGGCCTCCTTGGTCAGGGTCGCGACCAGCGTCACCTGGCCGTCCTTGTCGTCGTGCTTCGCGTCACTGATCTTCGACGCGAAGTCCTTGAGCAGGAGGTGTGGAAGGACCACTCGCTCCGATTCCATCACGAGCCGACCGATCATCCCCTTCTGTTTGGGTGCCTCGGCCGGCTTGCCCTCTCCGCGATCCATGCCGACCCATTTCTTGCCCTTCGGGTCGAGCACGGCAATCCGCTTCTCGGCGCGATACATCTCCACCTCACGGTGATGCAGGTGTGCCGGCTTGCCGAGCTGGATGTCGACCATCCACGGCTCGCTGTCACGCGCGCCGCCTTCACCGGCCGCGTCGCCTCCCTCGCGGCCGCCCGCGGGCTTGCCCTCTGCGCCCTCCTTGACGGAGGTCGTCAGAAACTCGTAGTGGTAGCTCGCCGCTGCCTCGAGCTTCTTGACGAGCGGCGCCAGCTCGCTTTTTGCGGCGTCGTCAGCGACCACGAGAGAGCTGAACATCAGGGCGAACGCGGTGAGCATCGGAGATCCTCTGAACTTGTGACGTGGCCGAGCGGTCATCCCGGCTGGAAAGAGCCAACACGATCGCCACTGGAGGGGCGCAGCTCAAGCGATGCCCTGGAATAGCACGCAACCGATCAGCTCGGTGGCAAATGCCGTTTCGGCCATGAAGCGCAACGTGGCGGGCCGCCGGCCGATCCGGCGAACCGCCCACGAGTGCCACGCCGCGAGCACGGGTACGAACGTCAAGGGCACCACGATGAAGGAAGTTCCCCACATCTCGAGGAAGCTTCTTCCGTCGGCGCCGAACAGCGGTGCGAGCGCGGTGATCACAACCCACGCGATCCCGAGAGTGCCAAGCCCACCGAACTGGAGCGCCAAGTAGAGGGCGACGGCGCGTTGCCAGCGAAGGGCCGGCGGCGGCGCGACCAGGGAAGGGTCGGCGGGCGGCTGGGCGGAACGCTCGGCAGGAGGTACAGCAGGGAGGTTGGGAGGGAAGCTCACGCGAAGGCAACTGGCGAATAGGAGAGCGGGCGAAGGACGTGGTGCCGGAGACAGGACTTGAACCTGCACTCCCTTGCGGGAACTAGGCCCTCAACCTAGCGCGTCTGCCAATTCCGCCACTCCGGCTTGGGCAAGAAGGGGCGGGGAGTGTACGGCAGCGATGAGGCAATGCAAAGTGCTCGCCCACGATCGGTTGGCGAACGACGACCGATGGGAAGGGGACCGTGCAGGACGAGCAAGAGCGGGGCGCCGACCACCGTCACGACGATGCAAGGAGAGACGGCTCGCACGGTGGCGTTGCACAGATGCGCGTGGGTGGACCCCTGCCCGAGCGCGGCGCGCTGCTCGCCGGGCTACTGCTGCTCGTCGCGGCGACCCTCGTGTCGGGAGGCTTCCTCCTCCACGCCACCGATCTCCACCTGCCCGCCTCCTCCGAGCCGTGGGACGCCGCGATCTACCCGTGGAACTTCTTCTGGACCGGCGCGTCGTTCACCGCCGACGACGGATCGATCCTCTTCACCCGCCGCTTCTTCTGGCCAGCCGGCGAGGGGCTCGGCCTCTACACCCCAACCTACGTCTACAGCGTGCTCTCGCTGCCGTTCCAGTGGCTGCTCCACGCGCCGGAATCACGCCACGTCGCGGTCGCGTTCCTGCTCTGGTTCTCGAGTGTCGCGACCGCGCTGCTCGCCTACCGACTCGCGCGCGAGCTCGGACTGACCCGACCCGGCGCGCTGTTCGTCGCGCTGCTGGCCTTGGTCGCGAGCGGCCGCCTGATGAACGCCGCGCGGCTCAATCTCTTCTGCACGGAGTTCCTGCTCTTCTACTTCTGGAGCGCACTCACGTTCTGGAAGCGCGGGGGCGCGGCGCGCGGCGCGCTGGTC
Source organism: uncultured Phycisphaerales bacterium (assembly GCA_964426265.1). GTDB lineage: Bacteria > Planctomycetota > B15-G4 > B15-G4 > SIAN01 > SIAN01. The sequence goes on from CAYRQC010000477.1 coordinate 2,826, forward strand.
GGCTTCGCGGCGAGCCTGCTGCTGCTCCAGAGTCAGCCGCTCTTTTTCCAAGGCGGGCTGGCGACGCTCTTGGTCGGCGCGGCGCTGCTGACGCGCCGCGCGACACGAGCGCAGTTCAAAGAGCGGCTCGGGCCTCTCGTCGGGGCTTGCGTCGTCTTCCTCGTCCTCTGCGGGCCGTTCCTCTGGGAGATGGTGCGCGAGCTCCCCCATTCGCCGGCGGTCGAGCAGGCGCTCGGGATGACTCAGCCCCTCTCGCTCGACGCCAGCGACCTCGTGCTGCCGAGCACCATCGATCGCTTCGTCGGCTGGACGTCGAAGCTGTTGCCAACGCGGCCGCCGTCGCTCTTCGAGGAAGGTGGGCCACTGGGCACCGTGAGCCACTTCCTCGGCCTCGGCTGGCTGGCGCTGCTCGCGATCGCGTTGGTCGCGCGCGACGGTGGGACTGGCCGCAAGTCGCTCTGGCTCGCGCTCGCGCTGCTGGCGTTCGCGGTCGGGCCGGTCCTCAGTTGGCGCGGCCAGCCGATCACCTACGCGCCGTGGGTGGTGCTGCAGCTCGCGCCGTGGCTCGCGATCGAGAAGTCACCGACGCGGCTCGTCTGGCTGGTCGAGCTCTTCGCAGCGATCGCCGCCGCGCGCGCCTTCGAGTGGCTCGCTTTCGACGCCACGGGAAAGCGGCGGCGGCTCGGCGTCCCGCTGGCGGGTGCGCTCGCGCTCCTGACGCTCGCGGAGCAAGGCGAGACCGTGCCGCTCCGCTCGTGCGAGCCACGCATCAAGATCCCGCCGGAGATCGCCGCACTCGCGCACGAGCCGGGCAACTTCGCCGTCCTCGACCTCCCCTACGACAGCGGGCCGCTGAGCGACCAGCTCTCCCACTGCGTGAACGGCCTCGCGATGGCGTTCGGCGCCGCGCACGAGCGATCGATCTTCTTTGGCCTCTACCCGCGCGCGGCACGGCCGCGCGAGCCTGAGCTGGCCGCGCGGGCGCTCTTCTCCACGCTCCGTCGCTGCGAGATGCTCCCGCCGGGAGCGCCACTGCCGGAGCTCTCCGCCGGCGATCTCGCCGCGATCCATCGCGATCTGGCCGAGCTCTCGATCGGCGCCGTGCTGGTGCACGACGTCGCCTTCGACCCCGAGCGCTTCCCCGGCGGTCGCCAGCACCTCCGCGAGCTGATGCGCCGGCTGGCACCGAAGAGCGAGACGCCGCTCCAGCCGGGAGTCGGCTACACGGTCACGCTCTTCCGCTTCTGACCCGGAGCGGCGCTCAGCGGCCGCCGAACTCGTCGAACGAGAAGTTGACCGGCGAGGCGAGCCGCAGCCGCAGCTTGAGCTCCCGCTCGCTCACCTTCATCACGAGCGCCAGCCAGCGGAAGATCGAGAGCCCTTCGAGGTCGGCGCGCAGCGCGACCGTTTTCTGCGGAAGCGTCTGCTCCCGCCACTCGACCTCGAGCTTCTCGACCTCGGAGTCGACCTCGGGCTCGAGCTTCCGGCGCGCCGCTTCGTCGAGCGGGCGGTTCACCAGCTCGGGGTGCTTCTTCGCGATCACCTGGCGCTCGACGTTCTTGCGGATCGTCACCCAGTCGGGGCGCGTCGCCTCCTCGGCGAAGACGACACAGTAGTCGTCGAGCACCTTGCGCAACCGCTCGGACGAGACGAAGACGAACCCCTGGCCAAAGCCGCTGATCGCCTCCTGCGCCTGGCGGTACTGCAGCTCGGTCTGGAGGCCGGCGTTGCGCCCCTCGTCGACGTCGATCTTCTGGCGCGCGATCTCGTTGAGAAACTGGCCGGTCGTGGTGACCACCACGCAGGGCCGCTTCTGCAGCTCGAGCACGCCGAGCGAGAAGCTCGGCCGCTCGCTGTCGATCGTCTTCAGCTCGGTGAACTTGATGTCGTCGTAGCCGCTGTAGTCCCAGGTCCAGCATCCGGGGATCTCGCGGGTGCGCACCCGCAGCGCGTCGACGAAGGTGGAGATGAACTGCGCGGCGAGCTGTTTGTCACCCACCGGAAAGACCAGCGCGATGCGCGGACCCCAGCGCGGGTCGGGGTACTGGATCTCGCCTTCCGGGGCGTCCTTCACATCCATGTGGTACGCCTCGTCGGGCTCGAACGCGAAGGCGAGCTCGTCACCGACCACTTCGGCGAACCGATCGAGCAGCTCGACGGTCGTCTTCGGCTGGTAGGCCCCGCCCTTCAGCTTCAAGTTGGGGACGATCTCCTCGTTGAGGAGCCGGCGCACGTCGGGGTCGATGAGGCTCTCGACCCGATGCAGGAACGCCTTCACGTCGAGACGCACGTAACCGGCGACCGCCACCTTCGCGGGAAAGACCTTGCCGCAGAACGACCAGAGCTGCGCCAGGTCGACCGACGCGCCGTCGAGCAGCCCGCCCGCCGTCCCCGCCATCGCCGGCCGGTCGATCGTCGCGGACGTGGTGAGCTCGAGCTGGTTGCCGAGCGCGAGGCGGCCCATCGTCAGGCCGATCTTCGCGGGATCGAGGAAGTCGCGCAGGAACCGGACCATGGGCTCCTGATTCGGATCAGGTGCCGGCCAGGCGATCCCTTTGCGCTTGCAGACGTCGGCGACGTCGACCACGAAATCGACCGGCCGTCCGATCGGCGACGGCATCAGGATCTCCGCGCGGTACTGCGGAGACTCGTCGAGGCTCAGCTCCGCCGAGTCGGCGAGCTTGCGGATCTCGTGGACCAGGTCGAAGTCGTCCCCCGCGATCAGCGCGTCCTCGGAACGCGCGAGGTGCCAGCGGTTGCCCGCGATCGTGAAGCTCTTCACGTCATCCTGCTCGGCGTAGTCGCGGATCAGGTCGCCTTGCGAGCTGCGCACGACCCCGAGCTTGAGCGCCTCCGCGAAGAGCTTGGTACGAAACGATCCGCGCACGATCGCGGCCCACGCGAGCGTGCCATCCGTGCGATAGCGTCCGAGCACCATCACCTCGGATCCGGCGATGTCCTGCATGAGATCGAGCGGCCGGAGCTGCGCCGGCAGCGTCGCCAGATCGGCGAACGCGCTCTCCACGGCCCCCACCGGCGCGTGGTCGTGAAACCAGCTCGTCCGGACCAGGGCTCTCCACTCGTCCTTGAGCTGCATGTTCGCGAAGAAACGGGGCATCGGGAACGCGATGAAATCCTTGGCGAGATCGCGCCGCCGGAACATGAAGTCGATGTCCTTGGGCACCAGCGGATCGAGCGCGGCGCGCGGGCTGCCGAACGGGTCGAAGAAGACGGCAGCGAACGCGACGTAGGCGCCGACCAGCGCGAACAGCGCGAGAATCGAGACGATCTTGAGAAAACGCTTCATCGGCGACGATCCGGCAGCCATTTCCGTTCCACTGCGGCGCGGGCGCGGTCCGCCTTGTGAGACGAAAAGGGCAAGGCTACATTCCTCCGACTTTTTCGGACGCTGTCACACCGACCGATGCCGACCGCCCGCGTACCTCGTCACCCCGACCGCCTCCTCGCCGAAGTGCCGACTTGAACGTCGCGAAACGTCTCTCGCAGATCGTGCCGTCGGCGCCGTTGGCGCTCATGCAGAAGGCGGCGCTGCTGCGCGAGCAAGGGCGCTCCATCATCAGCCTCGGCGCCGGGGAGCCCGACTTCGAGACGCCGGTGGCGGCGCGGGACGCGGCCCACGCCGCGATCGACGGCGGCCAGACCCACTACACACCGTGTCCCGGCGAGAAGAGCCTGCGCGAGGCGATCGCCGCCAAGCTCGCGCGCGACAACGGGCTGCGCTACGACGCGAACGAGATCCTCGTCAGCAACGGCGCGAAGCAGTCGCTCTACAACGCGTTCCTGGCGCTGCTCGATCCGGGTGAGGTCGCGGTCATCCCGAGCCCCTATTGGGTCACCTATCCGGAGGCCGTGCGCCTGGTCGGCGCGACGCCGCGGCTGTTGCCGATGCGCGCGGGACGCGGGTTCAAGCTCGACCCCGATGAGCTCGACCAGGCGCTGCGCGGCGCGCGGCTCTTCGTGCTCAATTCGCCGAGCAATCCGACCGGCGCCGTCTGCTCGCGATCGGAGCTGCAGGCGATCGGCGCCGTCCTCGCACGGCATGACTGCTGGATCGTCACGGACGAGATCTACGAGAAGCTGGTCTTCGACGGCGCCGAGCACCACTCGCTGCCGGCGGTCTGCCCGCAACTGCGCGAGCGCACGGTGGTGGTAAACGGCCTCTCGAAGGCCTATGCGATGACCGGCTGGCGCATGGGCTACGCCGCGGGACCGCGGGCCGCGATCGAGGCGATGGACCTCGTGCAGAGCCACACCACCAGCAACGCCTGCTCGATCTCGCAGCATGCCGCCAAGGCCGCGCTCTCCACCGACGGGCGGGAGATCCGCGCGATGGCCGATGCGTTCGCGCGCCGTCGCCGGCTGCTGCTCGCGGGGCTCGCGAAGATCCCGGGACTCACGTTGGTGCCACCGCAGGGCGCCTTCTACGTCTTCCCCGACGTCACGCCATGGATCGGCGGCGCGGTCGCGAACGCGACGGAGCTGTGCGAGCGCATCCTCGACGAGGCTGGGGTGGCGATCGTCTCCGGTGAGGCGTTTGGCGCGCCGAGCTGCATCCGTATCTCGTATGCCACTTCGGATACCCTGATCGCGGAGGCACTGGTGCGCCTCGCGAAGCTCTTCGCCGGGCTTCCGGCGGTTGGAGCGTGAGCAGGGGAGCGCGATGATCTCGCGGGACCTCAAGAACGGCTTGGTCGTCACCTTGCCGCTGTCCATCTCGCTGGTCGCCGCCGCCTTCCTGGTGACGCGCGGCCGTGCCGAGGAGACGAGCCCGCGCGTCTTCAAGCAGGCCGACCTGATGGCGAAGGTGCTCGCGCGCGTCGAGCAGGACTACGTCGAGCATTTCGACGACGACAAGAGCTGGGACGTCGTCTACAGCGGCATCAAGGCGATGACCAAGCGCCTCGATCCCTACTCGGTCTTCCTCACGCCCGAGGAGGGCAAGCCGTTCGCCGAGGAGACGCACAAGAACTACGTCGGCGTCGGCTTCGCCCTCGATCGCAGCGCGCCGCCGATCACCATCGATTACCTCTTCGAAGGCTCGCCGGCCGAGCGCGCCGGGCTGCTGCCGGGCGACCGGGTGGTCGCGATCGACGGCGTCTCGATCGAGCAGCTCGAGCCCGACCACGCGATCGAGGTGATCAAGGGCGTGCCGGGCACGTCGGTTCGCCTCACCGTGCGGCGGCTTGCGACCGGCAGCGACGACGAGCTCACGCTCGAGCGGTCGCGCATCCAGCAAGCCTCCGTGATGGGTGCGGAGCTGATCGAGGAGCCAGGCAAGAGCGGCGAACCGGGCAAGGTCGGCTACCTCTACGTCGACGGCTTCGGCGACGACACCGTGACCGAGCTCGACCAGGCGATGGAGCGGCTGGTCGCGCAAGGGATGGCGGCGCTGGTACTCGACCTCCGTTTCAACAACGGCGGCCTGCTCGACGTCTCGCGCCTCTTTGCCAACCGTTTCATCCCGGAGGGAGTGCTCGTCAGCATCCGCTATCGCGCGCCCAAGGAGGGGGTCACCCACAAGGCTGATCCCGCGGAGTGCAAGTGGCCGAAGCTCCCGCTCGTCGTGCTCGTGAATGGCGAGTCGGCGTCGGCGGCCGAGATCGTCGCTGGCGCGCTGCAGGACCAGCAACGCGCGCTGCTCGTCGGTGAGCGCACGTACGGCAAGGGGGTGGTGCAGTCGATCTGGAGGATTCCGCTCGAGGATGGCGGCGGCAAGCAGGATGGCACCACCGCCAATCCCGCCGAGCGCGCGGTGACGCTGAAGCTCACCACCGCCGAGTACCTGACGCCCGCTGGCCGCATCATCGAGAAACAGGTGATGCGTCAGGAGAAGCTCCTGGGCGGCCTCGAGCCCGACGTGAAGATCCACATCGACGAGGCGCGCACCAAGGAGCTGCAGGAGAGGATCCGGCTGCTGCACGTCCCGGAACGGTGGCGCGCGCAGCACCTCGCGAAGCATGCGCGCAAGCTGCCGCCGCTCGCCGATCGGCAGCTCGACGCGGCGCTCGCCGTGCTGCGCGGCGAGACGCCGGCGCAGGACTTCTGAGCGCGTGGCGATGGTGAGCGCTCCACTCGGCGGGCTCGTGCTCGGCATCGAGAGCTCGTGCGACGAGACGGCCGCCGCGCTGCTCGACGCCGAGGGCGGCCTCCTCGCCGCGACCGTGCGCAGCCAGATCGACTTGCACGCCGCGTTCGGCGGGGTCGTGCCGGAGATCGCCGGCCGCAGCCATGTCGAGCACATGCTGCCGGTGATCGAGGAGACCTTCGCGAAGGCGGGGCGCAAGGTGGCCGAAGTCGGGGCGATCGCGGTGACCTGTCAGCCGGGATTGATCGGCTCATTGCTGATCGGGGTCTCGACCGCGAAGGCGATGGCACTCGCGCTCGGCGTGCCGCTGGTGCCGGTCGACCACGTCGCGGCGCATGTCTACTCCTGCTTCCACGGCGTGGCGCAGCCGGAGCTTCCCGCCGCGTGTCTCGTCGCCTCGGGCGGCCACTCGACGCTCTTCGCGGTCCACACGCTCACTCACCACGAGAAGCTCGGTGAGACGATCGACGATGCGGCGGGCGAGGCGTTCGACAAGGTGGCGGCGATCGTGGGGCTGGGCTACCCGGGTGGCCCGATCGTCGATCGGCTCGCGGCAAGTGGCGATCGGAAGCGCTTCCGCTTCCCGCGTTCGCTGCTGTCGAAGGAGTCGCTCGACTTCAGCTTCTCGGGATTGAAGACCGCGGTGCTCTACCACTGCCGCGGGCAGGATGGCCGCACGCGCCGGCCGCTCGACGAGCAGGAGATCCGCGACGTCTGCGCCTCCTTCCAAGAGGCGGTGGTCGACGTGCTCATGACGAAGCTCGGGCGACTGGCCGATCGCATCGGCGCGCGCGCAATTGCGGTCGGCGGCGGGGTTGCCGCCAACCGCCGGCTGCGCGAACGGGCGGGCGAGCTGGCGGCGCAGAGGGGCCTCGTGCTCCGGCTGGCGCCGCGTGAGCTGACGACCGACAACGCGGTGATGGTCGCTGGCCTGGGCCGACTGCTCTTCCTGGAAGGAGTGCGGGCAGGGCTCGACCTCGACGCCCATGCACGCGCGATCGCGCCCGCACCGGCGACCAACGCATGACGCGGCGCCGATCGCCCACTGCTTCGGCAAGGTCCGAAGCGACCAAGAGCAGCGCCATCGACGCCGAGGAGAACCTCGGTTTCGCCCGCGTCGACCACGATCGCGCGCGGCGCTGCGGCTTTCCCGAGGTGATCCTCGGCACCGGCAAGAGCGCGCGCCAAGTGGCGACGATCTTCGCGGCACTCGCGCGGCGCTCCGATCGGGTGCTGGCGACGCGGACGTCGCGCGCGGCGTTCGCAGCCGTGCGCTCGCAGGTGGCCGGCGCGGTCTGGCACGCGACGGCGCGCGCGATCACGTGGCGGCGCGGCAAAGGCGTCCGTGGCGAAGGGCTCGTCGCGATCGCGGCGGCCGGCACGGCCGATCTGCCGGTCGCCGAAGAGGCGCGCGTGACGGCCGAGCTGATGGGTGCTCGCGTCGAGACGCACTACGACGTCGGGGTCGCCGGCCTCCACCGCTTGCTGAAGGCACTCCCTCGCCTGCGCGCCGCACGCGTGGTCGTCGCAGTGGCCGGGATGGAGGGGGCGCTGCCGAGCGTCGTCGCCGGGTTGCTCGATCGGCCGGTGGTCGCAGTGCCGACGAGCGTCGGCTACGGCGCCTCGTTCGGCGGGCTCGCGGCGCTGCTCACGATGATCAACTCGTGCGCGGCCGGTGTAAGTGTCGTCAACATCGACAACGGATTTGGGGCGGGCTATATCGCTGCGCTCGTGAACCGTGCGCCACGGTCATCGCCCCCGATCAGCGGAACCAGGATCACCTGATCTCCGCCACCTGAACTCGCAGACCCGAAGGACCTCCATGCGCGCACCGGCCTGGCTCGTGTTCGAGGACGGAACCACTTATCGAGGCGTCTCGATCGGCCGCAAAGGCGAGTCGTTCGGCGAGCTCGTCTTCAACACGTCGATGAGCGGCTACCAGGAGATCCTCACCGACCCGTCGTACAAGGGTCAGGTCGTGTTGATGACCTATCCGTTGATCGGCAACTACGGCATCAGCGAGGCCGACAGTGAAAGCCGGCAATGCTGGCTCGGCGGCTTCGTGGTGCGCGAGATCTCGAAGGTGGCGTCGAACTTCCGCAGTGTCATCGATCTCGACACCTGGCTCGATCGCCAAGGCGTGGTCGGGATCGCCGAGGTCGACACGCGCGCGATCGTCCGCAAGGTGCGCTCAGGCAGCGTCCAGCGCGTCGGCATCTCGGCGACCGAGAGTGACCCGAAAAAGCTGCTCGAACGGGTGCTGAAGTCGCCGCGCACCGATGGGCTCGACTTGGTGAAGCTCGTCACCCGCAAGGCGCCGGAACGGTGGACCCGGGGCCTCGAGACCAGCGAGTTCCAGATGTCGGCCGGCGCGCCCGCTGGACGGCAGCTGCGAGTGGTCGCCTACGACTTCGGGATGAAGAACAACATCCTGCGCAGCCTGGTCGCGAGCGGCTTCGACGTCGAGGTGGTGCCGGCCGCGACGCCGTGGCGCGAGGTGCTGGCGCGCAGCCCCGACGGCGTCTTCTTCTCGAATGGGCCGGGCGACCCCGAGCCGGTGAGCTACGCCATCGAGAACGCGCGCGCCTTCCTCGACCAGCGCGTCCCCTTCTTTGGCATCTGTCTCGGCCACCAATTGCTCGGGCTCGCGCTGCGCGGCAAGACCCGCAAGATGCCGTTCGGCCATCACGGCGCGAACCAGCCGGTGCTCGACCAGACGACCGGCAACATCGAGATCACGGCGCAGAACCACTCCTTCATGGTCGATCCAGAAACGCTCGATCCGGGCGCCGTCGAGGTGACGCACATCAACTTGAACGACCAGACCGTCGAAGGGTTGCGCTGCAAGCAGATCCCCGCCTTCTCGGTGCAGTACCACCCCGAGGCGGCACCCGGCCCGCACGACTCGCACTACCTCTTCGCGCGCTTCCGTGCGCTCATCGAGCAGCACCGCCCTGTCGTGGCGGGCACCCCGAGCTGACTCAGCCGTACGGATCTCCACGGGGGCCGAGCGGAGCGGGTAACGTCTCGCCCCAAGTTGCGGCGGCGGAGCGCCCCTGCGCCACGCTCCCAAGGAGCCATCATGCGGGTCGATCTCCTCGCGATCGCGATTGCGGCCGGTCTGCTTCCGACGCCACCGACCGGCGACGCCGCGCTGAAGACGCTGGCCGACCAATGCGGCAGCCAGATCCCCTGGATGCGCGACGTCGCGCCGACCGATGAGGCGGGCGGCCAGTTCATGTACCTGCGCGACGGCAAGAAGCTGAGCAGCGGCGCGCTCGAGATGCAGGAGCTCCCGCCACCCAAGCTCGAGGCATTGATCGGCGAGGCGCTCTCGCGCGCCCAGCAGGAGCAGAAGCTCGTGCTCTGGCACGTCTACCGCTTCCAGGGGCCGCAGATGTACCGCGCCCCGATCCTCGACGATTACATGGATCAGGTGCTCTGGACCGACCCCGACCTGGTCGCGCTGGTGAACCGCAACTTCGTGCCGCTGCGCACCCGCCTGTCGAAGGAGGTCGGCAAGAAGTACGGCCTGGTCGCGTGGGAGAGCGTCGAGCCGGCCCTCGTCTTCCTCACGCCCGATGGCAAGGTCGCCCACCAGATCGACCGCATCCGCACCTTCGATCCGCGCTGGTTCGGTGAGGTCTTTCGACGCGTGCTCGCCGCCCATTCCGACCTCGATCCCGACGACGCCACGCCGGCGGCGGCGAGTGCTTTCGCGAGCGCCGACGCCAACGATATCGAGACCACGCGCACCGCCTACTAC
>CAYRQC010000478.1:0-6695 GCA_964426265.1 uncultured Phycisphaerales bacterium
CGCTGCTGCACGTCCGATGACGACCAACGGCGACCGCGAGGCACGCGCGCCTTCACTCGCCGCGACCTCTTCGCGCGCCTCACTCGCGGCGCCGGTGCGACGCTGATCGGGCCGTCGTTGCTCGAGCTGCTCTGCCGCCACGCGCTTGCCCAGACGCTCCCACCATCCAGCGGCGGCGCGCCGCGGCGCAAGCGGCTCGTGCTGCTCTGGCTCGCCGGCGGACCGAGCCAGATCGACACCATCGATCCCAAGCCCGGCGCTGCCACCAACGGCCCGTTCCATGCGATCCCGACCGACGTCGCCGGCTGGAGGATGAGCGAGCACCTCCCCGGCCTCGCCAAGCGCGCCGAGCGGCTCGCCCTCATCCGCACGCTGCTCTCGAAGGAGGGCAGTCACTCGCGCGCCACCGACCTGCTCCACTTCGGCTACACGCCGACCCCGAGCGCCGAGTTCCCGACGCTTGGCTCGATCGTCGCGCACGAGATCGGCGACCTCGACCACGACCTGCCGGCGTTCGTGCAGATCGACGGCTTGCAAGGGACCAGCGGCTACCTCGGCATCGAGAGCATGCCGTTCCTGATCCGCGACCCGACCGCCCGCATCGAGAACCTCACCTATCGGCGCGGCGTCGACCAGGAGCGGCAGGACGATCGCGAGGTGATGCGCGAGATCCTCGAGTCCGACTTCGCAGAGCGCGGCGCCGCACAGATCGTGGCGGCCGAGGCGGCGCAGCACCGCCGCGCACGCCGGCTCATGCACACGAAACTGATCTCCGCGTTCGACCTCGAGCAGGAGCCCGACACCGTGCGCGACCGCTACGGCCGCGGCAAGTTCGGCCAAGGGGTGCTCCTCGCCCGCCGCCTGATCGAGAGCGGCGTGACCGCCGTCGAGGTCGTGCTGAAGGGCTGGGACACCCACATCGACAACTTCACCAAGACCAAGGCGCTCTGTGGCGAGCTCGACCCCGCCTTCTCATCGCTGATCGACGACCTCGCCGAGCGCAGCCTGCTCGACGACACTCTCATCCTCTGCATGGGCGAGTTCGGGCGTACGCCGCAGATCACCGGTGCCGACGGCCGCGACCACTGGCCGAACAACGCCTGTGTGGTGCTCGCGGGTGGCGGCATCAAGCCGGCCACTGTGGTCGGCGAGACCGACGAGCGCGGCGAGAAGATCGTCCGCCGCCCGGTGCAGGTCGCCGACCTCTTCGCCACCATCGCCAAGCTGCTCGGCATCCAGGGCGACAAGGAGTTCTTCAGCACCACCCTGCGCCCGGTGAAGCTGATCGACCCCGAAGGCACGCCGGTGGGCGAGCTGCTGGCGTAGGCGCGCGACTGCGTTGCCTGGCGTTGCCCCCCGCGTCAGCGACCGCCTTCGCCGTTCAGGTAGCCGAGTTCCCGCAGCTGGTTCATCGCGTCTTCCGCGAGGACTGCATCGTTCTCCCCGCCCTGGAAGACCGGCGGGAGCTTCTCCTTGAGCCGGATGAAGAGGTCCTGGAGGCGCACCACCAGGTCGGCGCGCTGATCGAGGAGGTTGATCGCCTCGCTGCGATCCTCCTCGACATGGAAGAACTCGAAGGGCTTCGCCGACTCGCCCTGGTTCGTGTAGAGCATCATCTTGTAGCCCGCCTGGTCGATGGCCTCGACGAAGGCGGACTGGTAGGCGAGGCGGGGCGAGGTCTCGTCGTCGATGTGCAGGAGCGACCGGCCCGGCAGATAGTCGGGACACGGCAGCCCCACCGCATCGAGGATGGTCGGCACGATGTCGACGCTCGAAACGCGCGTGTCGTCGACCCCGGTCGGCCGCGCCGCGAGCGAGCGCGGATAGCGGATGATCAGCGGCACGTGGAGCAGCTCGCCGTGAAGCGACTGGCCGTGCCCCATCTGCCCGTGCTCGAAGAACTCCTCGCCGTGGTCGGAAGTGACGACGACCAGCAGCTCCTGGTCGCCGACGATCTGCTGCACCTCCGCGATGACGCCGGCAACCTCACGGTCGGCGTCCGCGACCAGCGCGTCGTAGAGGCGGTTCACGTAGGCGCGATCGGAGTCGGAAAGGTCGAGCGCCTTGCGGTTGAACGGCTCGATCACGTTGTCGTAGCCGACCTCCTTGCCGGCGAGCCAGCCGGCGTAGGGTGGCTCACTCTCGTGCTCGAACCGCGGATCAAAGCGATAGGGGGCGTGCACGAGATAGGTGTGGAGGAAAAGGAAGAACGGGAGCTCGCTGCGCCGGGCGCGCAACCAATCGAGCGCCGGCTTCCAGTCCGGCTTCTTGTAGCGCGTGCAGTCGTAGACATCGAAGCCCCGACTGAAGCCGAATGCGGCGCGCACGTAGCCGCCTTCGGCGATCCCGTAGGCCTCGTAACCGTAGGCGGCGAGCAGGACAGCGAGAGTCGGCGTACTCGCGCTGAGTGCCTTGGGAAACAGGTTGGCACCGTGCTGGTGGACGTAGAGACCGGTGACCATCGATGCCGTCGAGGGCAAGGTCCAAGGCGCCGTCGCGAGCACGTCCGAATAGACCACCGCGTCCTTCGCGGCAAAGCCATCGATCCCGGGTGACGTCGCGCGTCGATTGCCATAACAACCGAGCCGATCGGCGCGCAACGTGTCGATGTCGATGAAGAGGATGTGCGGACGAGTCGGCGCCGCGGCGGGCGCGCCGTAGAGCCGCAGGCCACTCCAGACCGCGTAGTCGAACGCCGGGTCCCCCGCCGGCCCCGGCAGGGTCGCGAGTCGCAACGACAGCTCCTTGCCACGAAAGCGCGCAAGATCGACGCGCACTTCGATGAATCCCTGCCCCACCCGTTCGCGTGCCAGCTCCCGCGTCCACAGCGTCTGGGTGGCGCCATCGCAGTCGACCTGGACGGTGAACGTGACGCCGTCGCAGAGCCCGGTCGCCGGCTCGACGTAGTCGCCCGATTTGCGGAATGCCTCGTCGATCACGCCCACCGCGAACGAGAGCTCGTCGACGTCGAGCCGCGCCAACGGGAAGGTGATCGAGCTGGTGGATGGGAGAAGCAGCGACGGACGATCCACCTTGCCGATCTCGACCCTTCGCGTGAGGGCGCGCGCCGTGATCGGCTCGCCGCTGCGGCGCAGCCGTTCGCACGCCGGCAGCTCGGACAGCGGATCACCCCAGTAGTCGACGCGCACGCCTTCGGGAGCGGTCTCCGAAAGCGCCAGGATCGAGTTGAGCCGCGCGTCCCACCACATCGAGGGCACGGGAACCGCGGGCAGCGGCGAGGGCAGCTCGCCCTCTCCAGGAACGATGAGCGACCCGTCCGGACGCGGCGCAGCCACGTCGCCGAGGAGCACCTCGACCGGTCGCTGACCGCTCGCCTGGGAGAGCACCGGCTTGGTCTGCCAGTAGCGCGTCCGATGATCCCGTGGCAGCAGTGCGTTGATCTTCGGAGGGACCGGTCCCGCCTCGATCCAGTCGGCCGCCGGGAGGATGGCCGTCCGCATGTGGACCGGCTCGGCAAAGAGCTTTTCGAGCTCCGCCGGCAGGTTGCTCGAACCGCCGAGATCGAGGCGCGCCTCTGCGAGGTGGTCGAGCAGCGTGTCGCCGCTGCGAATGGCGATGCCTGCCGGGCGCTCCGGCGGACGGGCGGCCACGGTCGTTGCGGCGCCCGGAGGCGCGGAATCCGAGGGTGAAGAGACGCCGTCACATCCGCCCAGGACCAGGAGCAGCAGGAACTTCCGGACCACGAAATCTCCCATGGCTTGGGCGTGTCGTCTGGCAATCGGGTCGCGATCAAGCGAATCGTTTGCCGTGCAGCTTATCCCGTGGCTCGCGGCATGGTTCGCCGTCAACCCATCGACCAAACCGCGGTTCTTCACGAGCCACTCACTGGATCTGTGATCATCCGAGTTCGGGAAAACAATCCCGTCCGCGGGTGACCGTTCCCGTCAGGCCGGCGAATCAGGCCGCGAGCCACGCGCGGCCCGTCGTTCCGCGTCGTCAGCGGGTCTCGATCGCGGCGAAGAGACCCTCGGCGGCCCATTCCGTGAACCACGCGCCGACGTTCGCGAGCAGTCCCGCATCCTTGCAAGTTGCGGCCGCGCGCTGGATCGCGGTCGCGAGCGCGTCGCCTTTCGCGAGCGCCGCGAGCAGCGCGTGCTGCTCGCGACTGAGGCGCGTCCGCCAGACCCGCCAGTCGCGCCGATGGACGAGCACCCAGGTCGCGAGCGCCTTGGGCTGCTCGGGGCTTTTCTGGTCATACACCTCTTGCAGATAGCGGTGGACCGGCCAGCGGAAGGCGAAGAGGCGGGCGGCCGGGATCAGCGTGAAGTGCGCAGTGGCCCAGCGTTCGACTGGGATCGATTGCAACGTGGCGGTGGCGGCGGGCTGGACAACGCGTTCATGGAAAACCTCATCGACCGCACGCTCGAGCGTCGCCAGCTCGAAGAGGAAGCGGCGGCGCACGGCGACGGCGCGCGGGGTCGCCTCGCGGGCGAGGTAGCTCGCGAACGGCGCCCCGAGCGCGTTCAGCGTGAAGCTGGTCGAGGGATGGAGCGCGAGAAACTCCCGCACCACCGCGCTGAATGTCGCGTCTCCAAGCGCGTGGTCGACGCCCGCGAAGTCGCTGCGCAGCACATCGCGAAAGCGCAGGAAGCAGCCGTTGGCATAGATCTCGAGCCGCTCCACCGCCGAGAGCTGCGCCGACGGCAGCAGTTGCTCCCGTGCCTCGCGGTTGCGGCGCGCCGATGAGGCGGCGCGCGGATCGAGGACCGCCGTCGCGAACCAGCGCTCGAGCACGCCGACCTCCGCGCGATCGGAGCGCTCGCTCATGCGACTGCGCCGCGCGGCCCGCGCTTCCACGGCTTCGCCTTCATCAGCTCGGCGAAGGTGACCTCGAACGACGGGATCTCCTCATCCCATTCGAGCAACGTCGCCCGCCCGCCGGTCCGTTCCTCGACGGTGGCGTAGAGCTTCCAGACCGCGTCGATCACCGGCCCGATGTGGGTGTCGATGCAGTGGGTGCCGTGGTCGGTGTGGCCGGCGACGTGAATCTGCACCACGCGGTCCCACGGGATCGCGGCGAGGTAGTCGTCGGGATCCCAACCGTGGTTCCGGCAGGAGACGTAGATGTTGTTGACGTCGAGCAGCAGCCCGCAATCGGCCTCGTCCGCGAGCCGCGCCAGGAACTCGCCCTCCGGGATCGTCGAGCGCTGGAAGGTCACGTAGGTCGACGGGTTCTCGAGGATGAGCGGCCGCTCGAGAAAGTCCTGCGCCGCGCGCACTCGGCGCACCAGATGGCGCAACGTCGTCTCGTCGTAGGGCAGCGGGAGCAGATCGTGGCTGTTGCGACCGGCGACCCCGGTCCAGCAGACGTGGTCGCCGAGCCAGACCGCCTTCACCCGCGCAGCCAGCTCCTTCACTTGTGCGAGATAGCCGAGGTCGAGCGGATCGGCGCTGCCGAGCGACATCGAGACGCCGTGGAGCACCAGCGGATAGTGCGCCGCCATCTGCTCGGCGATGCGGCGCGGACGCCCCTCGGTGGCGAGGAAGTTCTCGGTCAGCAGCTCGAAGAAATCGACGGCGGGAAGCTGCTCGAGGACGGTCGAATAGTGGACCGTGCGCAGCCCGAGGCCGAGCCCCAGATCCGGCAGCCCGAAACGGTTGCGAGCGGGCGACCGCCGTGCAACGCGCGACGTGCGTGAACCACGTGAAGTGACTGCAGGCGTCATGGTTGGCGTGCCGCGGCGTGGAGCGCCATCCGCGGTGAAGGCAACACGCGGCGCGAGCGGGCCCGAGGCCGCGCTCGCGCCGCGCCAGTGATCCGTCCGTCGCTCAGGAGTGCTTCGGAACGGCGCAGCCGCCCTTGGCCTTGCACTCGTTCATGCCGCGGCAGGAGTTCTTGTCGGTGCCACAACCGCCGAGCGCCTTGCAGCTGTTCTTGCCCTTGCAGTCGTGCTTGGCCTCGGCCGAAGCGCAGCCACCCTTGCCCTTGCAGGAGTTCTTGGCGGAACAGCCGGCATCACCGCTCTTGCAGCTTCCCATGCCCTTGCAAGCGTTGAGTCCTTTGCAAGCGTGCTTGTCGGAGGTCGCCATCGACTTTGGCGCCTCCTTCGCAGCATCCTTGCTGGTGCACGCCGTGGTCACGCCGACCACCACGCCACCCGCCGCCAGCGCCAACACCAGACCCAGGTCACGCGAAGAGAGCTTCATGCGGTTCCTCCAACTTGTGTTTGGAGCCGACCCGCTTGCGCGCGGCTCCACATCCCTGCCACGGTTCCGTCACGACTCATCCGTCGCGTTGCGGCCGAAGCGTGATCGGAGAGGATGCCGGAGGGTCGGCCCTGGTTTCAAGGGCAAGGTGGCGCGCAGACGCGGCAGACGGGCGCCCGGTCGCGTGCCCGGTCACTGATCCTGGGAGCCCCCGGGGCTCGCGGGCTCAGAGTTCGACGGATCCAGCACGAAGTCGAGCTGCGCTCCGTCCCCGCCGACCTTGATGGTCGAAAGCAACTGCAAGAAACCCTCCCGCATCCCGGAATCGGGGTTCTCGGCACCGTCATGACAGGTCGCGCACGCCTTGGCCGCGCCCTCGAGCAATGCCGCGTGACGATCGGAGATCGTCTGCGGCATCGCCACGACGAGCGGCCCGGTGAAGCCGTAGCGCAGGTCGACCACAAGCGGCTCGGAAGAGAAGCGCCCGCAACGAACGGTCAGGGTGAGCTGCGCCCGCGGCAGTGGTG
>CAYRQC010000479.1:0-9284 GCA_964426265.1 uncultured Phycisphaerales bacterium
GCCCGCTCCGGATGGTGGCGGATGAATGCTTGCGCGAGCTGTCCACCAAACGACAACCCCACCACGATCGCAGGCGCCAGCTGCTGCTGCTCGTGTAGCACGGCCAACCCGGTCACCAGCTCGTCGACCCGCCAGAGTGCCGGCGGATAGCTCGGCGCGATCACTGCTTGTTCGGCCGACAGTGCCGTGATCAGCGGCTGCAACGTCGCCGAGTCGCCCAGCGATCCCGGCAAGAGCAGCACCGGAGCGACGTCGCGCATCGCACCGGCCCGTCGCCACTCCCACTGCGTGCCGAGCAGCTGCGCGCGCTCCAGCTCACCGCTCGCCATTGCCGCTCCTCACCCGCCCTCATCCCCGCGCTACCATCCCGCCGCCATGAGCCTGCCGTTGATCGCGCTCCTGTTCCTGGTCGTGCTCGCCGCCGGCTACTGGCTCTACGGTGGATTCGTCGCACGTCAGGTTGGGCTCGACGCCACGCGGCAGACGCCGGCGCACGCGAAGAGCGACGGTGCCGACTTCGTGCCGACGCGGCCGTTCTATCTCTTTGGGCAGCACTTCTCGGCGATCGCCGCCGCCGGGCCGATCGCCGGGCCGATCCTCGCCTGCCAGGTTTTCGGCTGGCTCCCGTGCCTGATCTGGATCACGCTCGGCGTGGTGCTGATCGGCGCCGTCCATGACTTCCTCGCACTCGCGGCCTCCGTGCGCCATGGCGCGGAGAGCATCGCCGAGATCACGCGCAAGCAGCTCGGCGGGCCGGCCGGCCGCGCGCTGCTCGGCTTCATCGGGATCGCCCTCATCTATGTGATCGTCGCCTTCACCGACATCACCGCTGGCACCTTCGTCGAAGGGAGCGAGGAGCTGCAAGGCCAAACCGCCACGTTCCACAAGGGTGGCGCCGTCGCGGCGGCGAGCACGCTCTATCTGCTGCTCGCGATCGTGATGGGGTTGGTCCAGAAGCTCTGGCCGAAGGCCCCGCTCTGGCTGCTCACGCTGCTCTTCGTGCCGGGCACTTTCGTCGCGACCTGGTGCGGCACCGGTGTCGCCGATCATTTCATCCTCGACCATCGCACCTGGGCGATCGTGATCATCAGCTACTGCGGGCTCGCGTCGGTGACGCCGGTCTGGGCGCTGTTGCAGCCGCGCGGGTACCTCGGCGGCTTCGTGCTCTACAGCGCGCTCGCGGCCGGCGTGCTCGGCCTCTTCTTCGGCGGCTACTCGATCGAGCAGCCCGCGTTCACCACCCTCGACTCGGGCACCGCGACCGGCGCACTCTTTCCCTTCCTCTTCGTCACCATCGCCTGTGGCGCTTGCTCGGGATTCCACGGCCTCGTCTGCTCGGGCACCACCAGCAAGCAGGTCGATCGCGAGCCCCACGCGCGGCCGGTCGGCTATGGCGCGATGCTGGCCGAGGGGTTCGTGGCGCTGATCGCCCTGGCGACGATCATGATCGCGCGCCCCGACACGGTCGCCGGGCAGTCGCCGGGCCGCATCTATGGCAATGGCATCGGCCGCTTCCTCACCATCGTCGTCGGCAAGCAACACCTCGCGCTCGCCACGACCTTCGGTGCCATGGCCTTCAGCACCTTCGTCTTCGACACACTCGACGTCTGCACGCGGCTCGGGCGCTACATCGTGCAAGAGCTGTTCGGCTGGCGCGGGCGCGCCGGTGTGGTCGGCGGCACGCTGCTGACGCTCGCGGTCCCGCTGCTGATCCTGCTGACCGGTGAGAAGGACGACTACAAGCGGTTCTGGACGCTCTTTGGTGCATCGAACCAACTGCTGGCGGCGCTCACCTTGCTCACGCTCACCGTTTGGCTGAAGCGCAGCGGGCGGCGCCATCTCTTCGCGCTGCTGCCGATGCTCTTCGTGCTGGTGACGACTCTCTATGCACTCAGCCGGATCGCCTGGTCGAGCTTCGCGCTGATCGGCCCGAACCGCGCCGCCGGCAAGCCGATCGACGTCGCCGTGATGAACGGCGTCGCGGCGAGCGCGCTGGTCGTGCTGGCGCTCTTCCTGGTCGCCAAGGCGGCGCCGCGGCTCACCGAGCCGGCCGCCACCGAGCCGGTGTGACGTGGCGACGCTCCGCATCGGTGACCCCGCGCCCGCCTTCGCGCTGCCCGCCGCGCGCGGCGGCACTCTCAGCACGCGGGCGCTGCTCGGGCGCATGTGGCTGCTCTCGTTCCATCGCTATGCGACCTGACCGACTTGCGTGCTCACGACGCGGCAGTTTGCTGCGCGCTATCCCGACTTCGAGCAGCGTGGCGTCGAGCTCGTGCGAATCTTCCGGTCGCCGGTGAACGCGCTGCGCGACCACGCCGAGGGTGCGCACGCGGTGCCGTTCCCGGTGCTCGGCGATCCCGAGCGGGTGGTCTATCGGAGCTATGGCGTCAGCGGCTCGCTCTTCTCACTCCGCGCACTCTTCACACTCGCCGCGCGCGAACGGATGCACCAGGCCGCCGCTTCCGGCATCAAGCCGCGTTGGCGCGACGCCCTCCGCGATGGGATCGCCGGCAGCCCGGCCGACTTCCTGATCGATGCCGCGGGCCGGATCGTGCAGCTCCAGTACGGCCGCCACTTCGCGGACTCGATCACGCCGGTGCAGGCGCTCGCGTGGATCGACACGGCGGCAACCGGCGCCGCGGCCCCGCGTCCGTCCCGATAGGCTCTGCCGCCATGCCAGCCCAACGCCGCCGCTTTGCCCAGTACGAAGGAGCCATCACCACCGACGGCGAGCCCGAGCTCGCCGAGCTGCTGCGCCGCGCGTGGACCGTCGCGCGGGTCGCTCGCGCCGAGCAGGCCGCTCGTCTTGCGCGGGCCGAGCGGGCCGAGCGATTGGCGCGCGACGAACGCGACGAGGGCGGCGAGCTCGATCCCGGCGACGAAGCGCGCGAGGGCCGCGAGCTGACCCACGGCTTCCACCCCTATCCGGCGCAGCTCCATCCACTGGTCGCGCGCACGCTGATCGCCACGCGGTCGCGACCTGGCGAGTTGGTGGTCGATCCGTTCTGCGGCAGCGGAACGATGCTCGTCGAAGCGACGGCCGCGGGTCGGCGCGCCTTCGGCGGCGATGTGAACGGCGTCGCGGTGCGGCTCGCATGGCTGAAGACGCGGCTGATCGCGACGGCGGAATTGAAGGCGCTAGTCGCGTCGGCCCGGAAGATCGCGTGGCGAGCCGGCGCGTTCGCGCGTGACACGTTCGACGAGACCATCCCGATCCCCGCCGACCTCGCGCGCTGGTTCGACCCCCACGTGCTGGTCGAGCTGCACGCGCTCGGCGTGACCATCGATGAGGAGCACGACGCGGGGCGTCACGCCGCGCTCGTGCTCGTCCTCTCCTCACTGCTCACCAAGGTGTCGCGCCGCGCTGGCGAGACGACGACCGACCTCGTGGACAAGCGACTCGCGGAGGGCTTCGTCTTCCACAGCTTCGTTGCGCGGGCGGCCGAGCTGGCCGAGGGGCTCCAACTGCTCGCGCGCGCCGCGCGCGGCCACGGGCTGCGCACGGCGCCGGCGATCGCGCTCGCCGACGCGCGCACGCTGCCGATCGCGAGCGGCACGGCGACCCTCGTGATCACCTCGCCGCCCTACCTCGGCACCTACGACTACGACGCGATCCAGGAGCTGCGCACCCGCCTGCTGCAGATCCCGCAGCCCGCCGCGCACACGGAGATCGGCCGCCGCTCGAGCGCCGAGCAGGACCCGCGCGCCGCGCGCGCCGCCTTCGAGGAAGCGCTGGCGCAAGTGTTTCGCGAGATGGCGCGCGTGCTGAAACCCGGCGGCGAGGCAATCGTCGTCCTCGGCGACTCGGTGGCCGGACGCGAGCAGGTCCCCGCCCGGCCGCTGCTGGAACGCGCGGTGCAGGCGAGCGGCCTGCGGCTGGTGGCGAGCGCCTCGCAGCTCCGCCCCGCCGAGATCGGTCCGCGGGGCGCGAGCCTCGGTGGCGCACGGCACGAGCACCTCTTCGCCCTGCGGCGCAGCTGACCATCGCCGGGCGTGGCGCCGGGCGCGGTGCCGCGCGCCGTATCGTGGCCCGATCCACTCCCCCGCCTGAGCCCCGCCGACATGCCCTCGCTCGCTGGTCTGCTCGTCATCGCCTGTCTGCTCGCCGCCAACGCAATCCTCGTCGCGTACGAGATGGCGCTCTCGGCGGTCTCGCATGCGCGCCTCGTGGCACTCGCGAAGGCGGGGACGCGCGGCGCGGCCGCAGCGCTGCAGATGAAGATCAACATCGAGCGCAGCCTGGCGGCGGCGCAGCTCGGCATCACGCTCTTCAGCGCCATCGCGGCGGCCTGCAGCGGCGCGTCGGTCCGCGAGCAGCTCGAGCCCCGTCTGGTGGGCGCCCTCCACCTCTCGCCGTCGGTCGCCGGCGCGCTGGCAATCGCCATCGCAGTCATCCCGCTCGCGGTGCTCACGATCATCTTCGCCGAGCTGGCGCCCAAGGTGCTCGCGCTGCGCCACAAGGAGCGGGTCGTCTGCGTGCTCTCGCCCGCGATGCAGGCGTTCACGCGGATCGCGGCGCCGGTGGTGGGACTGCTCGAAAAGGCGGTGCGGGTGCTCCTCGCGCTGCTGACGCGGCTGCGCGGCAAGCGCGGGGCGCAGGTGCAAGACGCGACCTCGCTCCACGAGCTGACCGCCGCCGCGGCGCTCGCGCGCACTGCCAAGCTGATCGGTGCGCGCGAGGAGCGCATCGTGATCTCGGCCGCGCAGCTCTCGAGCCGGCTGCTGCGCGAGATCACGCTGCCGGCCGCCGACATCTCGGTGCTGCCGACGACGGCAACCCTCGAGTCGGCGCTGGTGCGCGCCCACCTCGATATGCACACCCGCTTCCCGGTGGCGCGCGTCGACCACGACCCGCAGACGATCGAAGGCTATGTGACCTTCAAGGACCTGGTCACGATGCTGCGGATGAGCGACGGCACGCCGGCCCTGCACGCGATCACCCGTCCGATCCGGCGCATCCCCGGCACCCACACCATCGCGCAGGCCCTCGACGAGATGGTGCGTGGCCGCACCCACATCGCGCTGGTGACGGACGAGCGCGACCACGTCGCCGGGATGGTGACACTCGAGGACATCATCGAGGAGCTGGTCGGCGACATCGAGGACGAGTTCGATCGCCTGCCCGCGCACCTCCAGCAGACCGGCGACGGCCTGATCGTCGGCGGCGGCGTCCCGATCGACACGCTGTTGCGACAGCTCGGCTTGCCCACGCTCGAGCTGCGCACGGACACCTCCAACCGACCCATGTCGCTCGCCGATTGGCTGCAGTCGCAGCTCGGCCGCGCACCAGCCGGCGGCGAGACAATCGTGCGTGCCGGGCTGCAAGTGCTGGTGCGGAAGCTACGGCGGAAGCGACTCGCGGAGGCGTTCGTGCGGCGGGCGGTGAGGTGATCGATCGTCGTTCACTCTTCAACGTTTCCCCGGCGACATCCGATGTAACCGGTGGCCGTTGGCTCCATCATTCGCACCATGCAGCACATCGCGGTCGCCACCCCATCGTCACGGTTTTCCACCTCTCCTGGATCCCCTCCGCTCCAACATCCGCCGTGTCTTCTCGAGATCGGCAGCGATGAGCCTCTCGTCAGGCAGAACAGTCCGATACTCGGCGGCGAGAACCTTGTTGGGCAGACTGCCCAACGCATAGCGCGCCAGCGCCTCGTCGCGATGAGCACAAAGGATGAGGCCAACGGGCGGGTTTTCGTCCGATTGTGTCCAGCGCTCAGCCGCATAGGTCAGGTACGTGTGCATCTGTCCGGCGTCGGCATGGGTGAACCGGCCGAGCTTGAGATCGATGAGCACGAGGCAGCGCAGGCGCCGGTGGTAGAAGACGAGGTCCACTCGGAACCACTCGTCGCCGATCCGCAGGCGCTTCTGGCGTCCGACGAAGCAGAAGTCGCCGCCCAACTCCAGCAGAAAGCTCTCCAGATGGCGAATCAGCGCCTGCTCGAGGTCGGTCTCGGAGTACTCGTCCTGGAGCCCGAGGAACTCGAGCACATAGGGGCTCTTGACCTCTTCCTCCACGGCAACAACGTCCGACCGCCGGACACGTGCACCCTTGGCGAGCATCGAGACCTTGTTCCGCGAAAGCACGGTTCGCTCGTAGAACTGGCTATCGATCTGCCGATCGAGCTGGCGCACCGACCATCCGCCGCGCAATGCTTCGGTCTCATAGAAATGGCGTGCATGCTCGCTCTTGACGGCGAGCAGCCGCACGTAGGCGGACCACGGAAGAGAGAAATGAACTGCAATTCGCGTCAAGGGAGACTCTGCTGCCACCGTCTGCAGAATCTGGTCGCCTCGTGATTTCGCAGACAGCGTCTGCGGAATCGACCATGCGAGGTAGAAAGCCCTCATCTGCTCGACGTTGCGTACCGAAAAGCCGCGTCCAAGACTGGCCGTGAGATCAGCCGACAAGCGTGCAAGCAGTGCTTGCCCGTACTCTGCCCGCGCTGTTCCACCCTGCTCGAACTCCACAATCCGTCGGCCGATCTCCCAGTAGGCCGCAGTCATGACCGCATTGACCGCCCGGGCTGCGGTTCGACGCGCCAGTTCGAGTAGCAACTCAATTTCGCTCACCAGGCCGTGGTAGGGCGCGGTGGGCGATGCCAGGCGAGTCGATGACACGGCCGCGGCACTTTGCGCGCGCGCACCGAGAACCCCTTTTTCAACCAGCCTTCGCTTCACGTCTCGTCCTCCGCTCCCCTCCCTGCTGCCGCTGTCGCGGATCACGTCTGCGCACGGCTCCGATCGACACGCCGCCGTCAAACCTGGACGACCCGACGACTGTTGCAACCGAAGGGGATCCTCCTGACAACGCGTCGCTTTCGATCGCCTACTTGAGCGAGCGCACCGAGAAGGTGCATCCAGGAATCATGCGGTTCAGCTCGGTGAGGACGAGATCGAAGTGCCGATCCCGAAGCTGGGTGCCGATGTTGAGGAGGCTGTTGGTGTCCGCGAGGTGTGGGCTCGTCGTCGTGTACTCGTCGTCTGGCCCGATCGCGTGGCCGAACTCGTGCGGCATCGTCCGGAATCCCGGTTGGCACACCGCCGGCACGGAGTTGTTGCACGCGCCACGCGGGGCGGTGTCGTTGGCGTAGAGCGTCATCTTGCGGTTGGCGAAGTCGACCCACGACCGTTGGAAACCGGTCTGCTTCCAGGCGGCGACGTTCCAGTGTTCATCTTTGGTGACCCGGCGCACATCGAAGTTGATCGACACGCCGCTACCCAGATAACGACGCGCAAATGGCGTGGCGCCCGCCACATTGAGCTGAACCCGGTTGCTCCACGAGCCCCAGATCTGGCGATCGACCAGGTTGTGGAAGTCGCGCTGCTCGGCGAGGCTCCACAGCGTCAACGGAGGCACCACACTCCAGGTGTAAGCCCAACGCTGCTGGAAGAAGACGCGGCCTTCGTCCTCGACGATGTCGACCACACCCCAGGGCAGCTCTCGAACGACGTGCGACATGATCGGGATCCTCGTGCCTGCGCGGACCGGAACGCAAATGTGGCTGTCCCAGCTCAGCAACGAACACTCGCGGAAATCTACTGCGCGCTCCGACCGACCGCGAGAGAGCGATGACGGTGATCCTGCCGCCGAAGTGGCCGCATTGGCAGCAGCCTCCCTGATCTCGGCCTCACACCCCTCGCAGCCACTCCGGCCGGAACGGCGCGACCTCGGGTCGAGCGAGGACGCTGTCGAGAAAGGCGACCAGCTTCGCCTGGTCCTTGCGCAGCGTGCCGCCGATCGCGAGCGAGTTGCTCGCGTGGTTGCTGCGGAAGACGGCGCCGTCGAGGTCGAAGGCGGCCACGAACTCCCGCAGCTCGCGGGCGAGCTCGAGCGGCGAGAGCTCGTCGACCTCACCGCGCGCCGCCTCGTCGAAGAGTGGCGTCCCTTCCACGGGCGTCATCACCAGCGTGCTCACGAAGCGCGGGGCGATCGCGTTGACGACGTTCGCGCTCGCTCGCGCATGGCCGACCGAGCCGCGACGGCCACCGGCGCCGAGCAGGATCATCGTGCTGAGCTTCACGCCAGCGTCGGTCGCCTTGCGTGCGACGCGGATCATCTCGGCGGCATCGACGCCTTTCTTCAACCGCGCGAGCACCGCGTCGTCGCCGCTCTCGATGCCGAGGTAGTAGAGCGAGAGCCCGAGCTCGCGGAGCCGCGCCATCTCCGCGACGGTACGGACCTGGAGTGACTGCGGCGAGGCGTAGCAGCTCACGCGTTGCAGCTCGCCGAAGGCATCGCGCAGCTCCGAGAGCAGCTCTTCGAGGAAGCTGGCGCGCGCGACGAGCGCGTCGCCGTCGGCGAGGAAGACCTTGCGCACCGAGCCGAGCTCTGCGCGCGCCTCGAGAATCTCCCTCTTCAGCTCGGCGAGCGGCCGGACGCGGAAGCGCTTGTCGCGGTACATCCCGCAGAACGTGCACTCGTTGTACGAGCAGCCGATCGTCGCCTGCAGGATCAGGCTGTCGGCCTCGGACGGCGGTCGGTAGAGGGTGCCTTCGTAGTGGATCACGGCGGTCGATGGAGCTCCGGTGGAACGAACCGGCAGCGAAGGTACCTGGGAACCGCTGGCAGAGAAGACCGCACTCACCAGACCCGGTGGTGCGGAAAACATCGGCGTAGGATCCCCGGATCGGTACGCCGGTAGCATCGCCGCATGATCGTCGTCATGCAGAAGAGCGCGAGTGCGAGCACGATCGCGACGGTCGTCGCGAGAGTCGAGGCCGAGGGCTTGCAGGTCCATCGCTCGCTCGATGAGGGGCGCACGCTCCTGGGCGTCGTCGGCCAGGGCGCGGAGCGGGTCGCCGACCTCGTCAGCGGGATGAGCGGCGTCGAGCGCGTGGTCGACATCGAGCCGCCCTACAAGCTCGCGAGCCGCGAGTACCGCCGCGCGAGCTCGATCGTCGACGTGAACGGGATCGCGATCGGCGGTGGCCGGCCGGTGGTGATCGCCGGACCGTGCGCGGTCGAGTCATACGAGCAACTGCTCGAGTGCGCGCAGGCCGTGAAGGCGGCCGGCGCCGACCTCCTGCGCGGCGGCGCGTTCAAGCCGCGGACCTCGCCCTATGCATTTCGCGGGCTCGGCGCCGAGGGGCTGAAGATGCTGCGCTCCGTCGGCGATCGCACCGGGCTGCCGGTGGTCACCGAGATCCTCTCCCCCACCGACATCGACCTCTTCGTGCAGTACGCCGACGTGCTGCAGGTCGGCGCGCGCAACATGCAGAACTTCCACCTGCTCGACGAGGTGGGCCGCGTCGGCAAGCCGGTGCTGCTGAAGCGCGGG
>CAYRQC010000480.1:0-9838 GCA_964426265.1 uncultured Phycisphaerales bacterium
GGAAGAAGCCCAGCCGCGACAGGACTCCGACCTCGCGCAGTTGCTTGCCGAGCCCCATAAACTGGTAGTCGTGAACCCAGATGAAATCCTCGGCCCGGGTGGCCGCGGCGACGCCGGCAGCGAACTTCTGGAGGACCTGCAGGTAGATCGTCCAGTACTCGGGAGCGAAGTTGCAGCGCGACTGCAGATCGTGGAAGAGGGGCCAGATGATCTCGTTCGAGAAACCCTCGTAGAAGCCCTTGCGTTCCGCGGCGGTCAGGTGGACCGCATGGAGCTCGTAACCGGAGGCGCGCCCGGCCGCACCGAGGAGCTCGGCGACTTGCGGGTGACCTTCCTCGATCGCACCGGGCCAGCCAATCCACTTGCCGCTGGCCCGGCGCAGCACCGCCGAGAGCGCCGTGACGAGCCCGCCCGAGCCTGGATTGGCCCGCAGCCCCGAATCGGTCGCTTCGAGGACGACCGGGAGCCGGTTGGAGACGATCGCGAGATTCATCACCACTCTCGACGGCACCACTCTCGACGGCGGACGCTGGATGCGCCCGCGCTGTGGCGAGCACGTCTCGAGATCCTACGGAGACCCCGGGGAACTATCACTCGCCGACAGTGGGTCACGTCACGGTCGGCGGCACACCTCGTCACTCCCAACGCGCGCCGGCCAATGCACGCCGATAGACCCGCACGTACTCGCTGGCGATGCGATGGTGTCCCCACTCGCGCTCGGCGACGGAACGTACCGAGTGTGGAGCCGGCAGCGCCGACAGGATCTGCTGCGCCTGCTCCGAGGTGACCGGCGTTCCGGCGGGGATCACGGTGCCGACCAGTGGCGCGATCTCCTTCAGGCAGCCGTTGTCGGTGGAGACGACCGGAGTCCCGGATGCGGCCGCTTCGGAGACGACCGTCGCGCCCGGCTCGGTCCATTGTCCATCCAACGATTGCGACAGCACGAGCACGGCGCGCGCGTCGGCGAGCAAATCGAGACGCTGCTCGCCGCCGACCTCTCCCAGATACTGGATCACCCCGTCGTAGCGACTCGCGAGCTTCACGACATACTCCTCCTCCCAGGTCGGTCCGGCGACGACGAGCGGGAGTCCGGCAGCCTCGGCGAACTGGGCGG
Source organism: uncultured Phycisphaerales bacterium (assembly GCA_964426265.1). Lineage (GTDB taxonomy): Bacteria > Planctomycetota > B15-G4 > B15-G4 > SIAN01 > SIAN01. The sequence goes on from CAYRQC010000480.1 coordinate 1,115, forward strand.
CCTCGTAGACCCCCTTCCAGGGTGACACCCGGCACAGGGCGAGCAGGAACGGGAGCTTCGATTCGCGGAACCGGTAGCGGTCTGGATTGACCGGAAGGCGGATCACCGGTGCGGTCGCGCTGCCGGCATCGGCGCGCTGTGCGTGCGACAGGTAGACCGTGTTCTCTGCGATTCGCGGCCGCCGATGCAGGTGGTGAGTCGAGACGAACGGGAGCCCGACGTCGCGCAGCGGCAGGGTTCCGTTGGTGTGGTCGTGCACGATGTCGACGACCGCTCGCTTCAGCCATTCGGCGATCTCGGCCTGGTCACCGACGTCGATGACCTGGAGTCGCGGGTGACTCATCGGGCTTCCCGGCGCGCCGAGCAACGACACCGAATGGCCGGCTGCCAGCAGCCCGTCGATGAGACTCGCGAGCGCCCACTCGATGCCCCCATATCCGTGCGGGGGTACGGTGATCCACTCGCTCGGCGACGAGGGGCGACGGTGCGGAGTCTTCACGATGGCGACGCGTAGCGGCCGCTGCAATCCGGTCCCTTCCTTCCGCGTCGGCGTCGGTCACTCTCACCCGACGATGCGTTTCCTTGACGACTGCCAACACAGTAGATGACGGAGATCTCGAAACTGTCAAGTGGCGGCTACGTCGCGAGCGGAATCATCGGGTTCAAAGGCGACGCTGCCAGGTCCCCCGCCGCGAGCCCCGGAAACCAGGTGGCGAGGTCGACGCGCTGGTGGTGGTTGGTGGGCTCGGCGACGCGCATGGCGGCGTCGATGTCGATGATCGTCATCACGCGGCTGGTCGGTCGCGTTGGCGCCGGCGCGATGGAAGGTCCAGCCGGTGTGCACACTGATCTCGCCGAGTGCGAACGAGGCCTCGGCCATCGGCAGCTTGGTGGCGAGCAACGCCGCGGCGATGCGCGCGAGCCGTCCGCTGAAACAGGAGCGGCGCACACGATCGCTGCCGGTCCAGAGGTTCATCACCTGCAGGATGGCACGCTCGTAGGTGGTTCGCTCGTGCATCGGCTTCACGAGCGTGTTGCGACGCGCGACCTCGGCGTCGATCGCGTCGCCGTAGTACGCGAGCGTCGCGGGCGAAAGGACACCGGCGAGACGCACGAAGCCGTCGCCGGCGAATCGCGAGACGGCATCGTGCGGCAGGGCGTATCGCTCGTCGAGATCGCGGGAGTCGAGCGCAGTCATCGCGTTGCGAGCTTACGGACGGCTTGACGGCGTGCGCCGCCTCGATGCCGTTCCGCCGCAACCCGACGAACGCGGCATTCGCCCGCGCTGATCCTCGTGGTTTGGGAGGCGAGCCCTCCTCCACGTCGGCCGCGAACCGCGGCCGCCCCCTCCTCGCCGCTTGACGAGCGGCGCGGCACCTCCGGTGCTTGAGCTACTCCCTCTGGAATCTTCGCGTCGCGCGAAGCTTCCAGAGGTTGGTAGCTCAGCGCAGCTGCACCGAAGTGTAGTTCACCGCGTTGGCCGGTTGCTCGTAGAAGATCCGGGCGTCGCCGAGCGACTCGCTCCCGGCGTAGAACGGCGACTCCGAATCGGCGGAGCCGAGCGCGAGCGGGCTGATCGTGATGGTCCGCGGCGCGCTGGCTGCCGGGACGGTGCGCGTGAAGGTCGCCCAGCCGTCCGCGTCCGTCGCCGCGAAGGTGAACCACTCCTCGGGCAGTGTGAAGTGATCCCAAGCAACCGCGACGTCGATGCCGGCGAACGGCAGTCCGCGATGATCGACGATTCGCACGCGGCCGAGGAGTGTGGTTTGGCCGTTCGTCGTCCCGGTCGATCGGAGGGTGACGTCGTCCACGTGCAGATAGGGCACGAAGGTCTGTAGCGAACCGCCATCGCGGCCCTCGTTGTCGTTGCGATCGTGGACGACGATCTCGTACCGGAGCTGCTGGCCGGCGGGCAGGCCGCCCACCACCAGCACGTGGGTCGCGCGCAGCTCTTCGCCCGCCGAGACGGCGACCGTGATGCCGTCCGGGTCGGTGACGATCACCTTGGCGATGACCGGCTCCGAGCAGACGCAGAAGACGGTCGCGGTCTCCACGAAGCCCAGCAACGCGCCGTGGCTGAGGACGGTCGGAGCCTCGCGATCGGGCAACGTGGCGTCGGGAATCAGCGGATCGCCGCCCAGCGCCAGGATCTCCTGGCCATCGCTGTAGCCGTCATCATCGGAGTCGGGGTCGCGTGGATCGGTGGCGTAGCCGGCCGTCTCCACGAAGTCGAGCAGTCCATCCTCATCCTCGTCGATGCCCAGCCGCGTTCCCTGGCCGGGAAGGACACAGGTGAAGCTCACCTCCGCGACGCTGGCATCGACGTAGCCGTAGATCTCGTCACGCGTCAACCAGCCGGTGTTGTCGACGTGGTAGGCGCGACCACCGTTCGGGCTCACCGCGAACAGGCCGCCGTGGCTCTGTCGCCCACCCGAGATGGTCACCCACCCCTTGCCGATCAGCTCGCACCCGCCGGCCGACGCCTGCGCTTCCGCGCGATCGAGCCACGCGTCGGCCACTGCGCGGGTGGCGAGCGAGAGCTGGAACTGTTCACCGACGATCGGCGCGACGCCGGTGTCCCACTGGTCGACGAACTCGACAACGTGATCGAGGTCGGCGCCATGGAGCAGGTTGAAGCCGGGGTCCTCCAGAAAGCCGCGCACGCCATCGAGCGAGCCGTCGTGCAGCGATCCGAACCCGGTGAGCTCGGGATGGTTCTTCTCGTGGATGCCGCGCAGGAGCGACGGATTGAAGAGCTGGTCGAAGCCGTCGAAGTTGACGAAGAGCGCGCTGCCGAGGAAGTTGCCACGACCGAAGTCGGCGTGGTGGCAGGTGTCGCAGCGGAGCTCGTCGGCCGGGGTGGTGTAGGGCTGCCCCTCGAAGTCGCCTTCACCGAAGAACTCGCGGCCCGCCGCGGCCGCTGGCTGGTAGTCGCGGCTCTTCGGCTGATAGGGGTTCGGCGGCTGCGCCATCGTCGCCACGAAGGTCGCGTACGACTGCATCTCCTCCGCCGAGATCCCCGAGCCACCGAGCAGCTTCTTGAACGCCCCCTTGAATGCCTGGAAGGCGCGCCGGTCGCCGCGCCAGTGGAACGGCTCGTCACCGATGATCCCGCGGAGCGACTGGGTCATCATCGGCCCCTTCATCGGATGGATCACCGCCAGCCCCGGATCGAGGAGTGGACGCGGGATCGATGGCGGGAAGTGCTGGTCGGAGAAGTAGGGGCTGATGCCCCCCTCCGGATCGCCGAGGTCCCACGCCAGCTGGTCCTGGTGGCCGAAGACGTGACACGACGCGCACGAGGCGTTGCCGCTGCCACGGCCCGACGCCTCGGTCGCGCCATACAACGTCTTGCGCCCTTCACTCACGATCGGCGGCTCTGGATTGAACGCGAACGGCTGCACCACCACCTCGCGCAGCCCACCGTCGACGTCGAGTGCGCGGATCGTCTGGTCGCCGCGGCACCAGACGAAGAGGAGCCCGCGGCGCTCGTCGAAGAGGAGCCCCATCGGCAATGCGCCGGTGCCGACCTCGGTCACCTGCTTGCCACCGGCATCGAGGGCGACGACGCTCGACGAGCCGAGGGCGGCCACGAAGACCGTCGAGTGGCCGGCGCGCGAGTCGAATGCGAGCGCGACCGGTTGCGCGTGCTCGTCGATCGTGAGCGGCGGCGCGAGCAGCATCGGCGCGTCGGCCGTGAGGCCGCCGCCGTCGACGCGAACGACGAAGTTGTCGTGCGAGCTGCCGCGCAGGTGCGGCTCGAAGCGTGTCCGGTTGCGGGCGGTCGTGCCGGCGACCCAGAGCTCGTCCTGTGTCCCGGGCCGCCGCTCGAGCGCGAGCAGCGTCCCGCCGACTCCGGTGGCGGCGCCGGTGATCGCCAGCGTGGCCGCGTCGATCGCGATCACGTCCTCGTCCGCGAGCTGGCGCGCGGCGCCTGGCGTCGCGTCGTCGACGATGCGAGAGGTTCGCGGGATCCGGAAGCCGATCCCGAGCGAGAACGAGTCACCATCGGGATCGGGACCCGTCGGTGGATCGTCGAGGCTGCGCAGGAAGGCGTCGAAGCGATCCCACAGATCGCTGGTGAGCAGCGGGTTGAAGGTGAGCTGCTCGCCGGGGCTCGGATCGGTCTGCCGGATGTTGGCGCCTTGCAGCACCGGGATCGGGACGACGGTGGTGTGGTTGCCCGAGTTCTGCGGCGCCACCCAGACGGTGCCGCCGTCACCGCTCACCGCGAGCGCGCGCGGCCGGTGGCCATGAATCGCGATCGTGGTGAGCAGCGGTGCGTCCGGCGGTGTGGCGAGGTCCCAGACCACGACGACGTTGTCGGGCGTCGCTGCGACGCTCGCGCCGGTACGGCCGTGCGAGCAGGAGACGAACAGCTTTCCGGCGGCGATCGCGAGATCGTGCGGCTCGTCGCCGACCGCGACCGTGCCGATGACGACGAGGTCGTCGAGGTCGACCACCGCCACGGAGTCGGAGAGCTGGTTCGCGACATAGGCGATGCGCGAGTCGGCCGGGTCGAGCGCGATCGCGACCGGCTCCAACCCGGTGAAGACCTCGCCGAGGAACGCGAGCTCGGCCTTGCCCGGCTCACCGTCGATCGCCCACGCTTCGAGCCGATGGTTCGCGGTGTTGAGCGAGAGCAGCCGCCCGCCATCGTCGGTCATCGCGAGCGGAGCAACCGGCCCCGACTCGAAGTGATAGTAGGGCGCGGTCGCGGTCGATTGCACCTGGGCCCCGATTCGCTCGGAGAGGCTCGCGAGCATCGCGGCCGCGAGCAGCACAGTCGATCGCGACGGCATCCAGGACAAGAGCGGCTGCACGGTCCGTAGTCGCATGGCGGGAGCTCCTCGAAACCGGGGTGCGAGGCGTCAGCAGGCGTCTTCGCCCGCTTGGCGTCGCGATCGTGCGCCCGCGTTTCAACCACCGCCGCGGCCGGACACTCGCAACCAGGATGAAACGCCGCGGCCTCGACGCGACACCAACGTCGAATCGGCGCGAGGCCTCGCCGTATTCCGGTGACCCGTTGTCATCTGCCAGAACGCGACTACAAGAAGGCGCCTGTACGCGATCCGCAGCCGCGAGGCCGACGCGCTCGCTGCGAAACTCGAGGAGACCCACCGTGATCCGACCTCTGCCGATCGTCATCGCGGCCGCGCTAGTCGCTCCAGCGCGCGCCGCGGCGCAGGCCTACTACTACGGGCCGACCGAGACCCTCGAGTACCGCCCGGAGCTGCGCCGCGATGCGCCGTTCGGTCGTTGCGAGCCGTGCGACGTCGATGGAGATGCCGCCACCGACCAGCTCACGCTCCGCGGATCGCTCGCCTTCCTCACGCTCTCTCCCGAGTACCTCGGCTGCGTCACGCCGATCGTCGTCACCGACGCGATCGACGTCGCGGTCTGGCATCGCGCCGCGGGCGGCGAACCCGACGCAATCATCGTCAGCGATTCGAAGGGGCTCGAGCTGGCGACCTACGACGTCGACGCGGGCCTCGTGGAGTGCCGTGCGCTTGCTCCCACCGTGATGGCCGAGCGGCTGCGCCTGGCCGACGCCGACGGCGACGGCGACGAGGAGCTGTTCGCGCTGATCGGGAGCGGGACGCGCGTCGTCGTGATCGACCTCGCGACCGAGCTCCTCGTCGAAACGCTCGAGCTGCCGCGTCCGGCACTCGACTTCGTCGTCCTCGATTGGGACGCGCGAACGGCGCCGTACCACGTGGCCGCGGTCGGGCGGCGAGGGATCGACGTGGTGGCGCGCGGCGCCACGTCCGCTTGCTACAGCGAGACGGACACCTTCGATGCCTCACTCATCGCGCGCGTGCGGCGTCGCGACGGCGGCGACGGCGCAGCAAGCGACGGTTTGGCGCGAGTCGTCGAGCTGCAGCTCCCGGACGAGCCGTGGCCTCGCCAATGGCTCGCGGTCCACTACGCCGATGAGCACGAGCTACCGATCGAGCTCGGCTGGACCCAATGCTCGAGCTTGATCCCGGTCGACATCGAAGGCGACGGCGACGACGACCTCGCGCTGGGGATCCGCTACTCCCACGAAGTGCTCCTCGCCTTCAACCGCACCTCGGACGGGCGGCCCGAGGGAACGACCTTCACCAGCCAGGAGATCGGTTACGCCGTCGCGCCGCTCGGCCCGATCGGTGGCGCCGCCGACAGCGCTGCCGCGCCCTCCTTGGCCGACCTCGACGGCGACGGTGACCTTGACCTGTTCATGAACCTGGAGAGCCAGGAGAGCTACGTGACGATCAAGAGCCCGCTCGCTTGCGACGAGTCGGCGCTCGCGATCATGCCGGGCGACTCGCGCTTCTGTGAGCAGCCGGACGGAAGCTGGATGCTCGAGCTCGCGCTGCAGCCGCCGGCGCAGGTGGCCGCGGGCGCCAACGCGCTCGAGGTGGTCGTCTGGCGCCAACCGACCGTCGATGCCGAGCTCGAGCTGGCCTCCTGCTATCGCGCGATCCTCCCGTTTCCCGATTGGAGCAGCGCGGAGGACGGCAACGCGACGATTCACGTGCCATTTGCCGAAGGCGGTTGGTTCGAGAGCATCTACTACTTCAGTGTCCGCACGGTCGACCTCGAAGACGGCCGTCTGGCGCACGGCTTCCCGGCCTCGACGTTCGCCTTCACCACCGATGAGTCGACGCGCGACGTGCTGGTCGAGCGCAGCGGTCACGAGGGCTACATGGCGGTCACACTCGAGCCGCAGAGCAAGCCGAAGGGCGCCTTCGCATGGACCTGTGTCTGCGGCGGCTTTGGCGGCGGGCTGATCTGCTGGCCATCGATCTTCCCGTTCCCGTTTGGTCGCGGTCCGCACTGAAAGCGGGAGTTCGGCGCGACACGCGCCAGCGAGCCGTCAGCCGCGTGCGCGAATGCGGCTGCGCCGCGCAAGCGCGAGCAAGAGCACGGCCGCGGCGAACCCGGCGACCGCGAGCAACGCCCACGCACGGCTACCTGTGCTCACGCCCGGATCCGTGTTCGACGCCACCGGAGTCGGTGGTTCGAGCGGCGCGACGAAGCACGGCTCGTGACCGAGCCCGATCACGCGGAAGAGCGCCGCGACCAGCATCCGCGAGCGCTCGCCGCCCGATGAGGCGAGTGCGAGCGCGCGAGCGGGCGTCTCGCCGCGAGCAAGCTCCTCGTGCACCGCCGCCATCAGCTCGGCGGTCACGCGCGCCGGCACGTTGGCATGCGTGAGCAGGACACTGCGTGCACCGCGCGCGAGCAGTGCGCCGCCAAGGTGGGTGATGCCATCCTCGCCGATGCGTCGCGGCCCGCGGGCAGCGCCGCAGGCCGACAGGATCACGAAGCGCGGAACGCCCGGCCACGCGGCGACATCGCGCGTCCACAGGTAGTCCGGCTGGCGCGCGGAGCCGGCGAAGAGCAGGCCGGCCGGCCGTGGCCGCTCCGGATCGAATACGCCGTGGGTGAAGAGGTGCAACAACGTCACGCCCTCCGCGAGCAGCGACTCGAGCCGCGCTCGCGTCGCCGCCCCGCCGAGCAGCCGCCGTACCCGCTCCTGACCGTGCGGTACGCGCCACTCGCCGACCTCGACCTCGTCCGTGGACAGGGGTGCGAGCGCGAAGCGCCGGTCCGCAGCCGGATCGACGTCGGGAGCGCCGACGATGGCGACATCGATCGCCGGCGGCTGAGCCGGCAGCGGCCGCCGCGCCAACGCCGTTCCGACCGCCAGTGACGGCAAGTAGCTGATCGCGCAGCGCGCGAAAGCGGGTGTGCCATCGCCGCCGGATGCGGGCAGGAGGCAAAACGGCACCGATTGCAGCGGATCGCTCGCAACGAGGTAGGCCTCGCGCCAGCTCGCAACGCGCTCGCATGCCGCGGCCGGAAGGAGGAGCTCTGCGGCTTCGCGCGCGAGACGATCGATCGTCGCCGCCGCGCTCGCCGTCGGATCGGCGGCCGCGGCCACGAGTGCCTCATCGAGTCGCAGCGCCGCCGCCTCCAGCGTCAGCTCGCCCGCGAGATCGACCGCGACGCATCCTTCCGCATCGATCAAGAGCAGCCGCGAGGCGAGCCGCGCCGGCAGATAGATGAGCAGCCCGCGTCCCGGAGCCAACAACGCCGAATCGAGACCAGCCGCACTCATCACGCGCGCTCCGAGCGTCCGCGCCGTCGATCCGAGCACGCCCACCTCCTGCAGCACGGCGAGCGCACCAGCGCCGCTCCGATCGAGCGCCAGCTCGAGCTCGGCGACCGCGGCCACGCACTCGCGCCGCGCCGCCACTTGCAGGAAGCCGACGCCGGTTTCGGCTGGCTCGATGCGCCGCCACTCGTCGAGCAGCGCCGCAAGTGCGCGGCGCGCCGCCGGCAGTCGCGCTGCAAGCTCGGCAGGCGCCGCCGGCGACGCGAGCAACCAGCGGATCCAGAGGCTCTCCAACATTCCACGCGCCAGTGCGCCCAGATCGTCGTTGCCGCGCCGTTCGACCATGCGATCGGCCGCGTCGAGATCACTGCGCACGCGTTCGAGCGCGTTGTCTCGCAGCCCGATCCACGCACGCATCTCGAGTGCATCCACCCGATCGGCCATGGTGATGTGCGGATCGGCGAGCGCGGCCGTCACCGACCGCTCGGCACGCCGCTCGGCTTGCGGTCGCTGCAGCTCATCGATGAGCTGAGAGACGGCGAGCCGCACCAGCAGCCGCGGCCGCGCGCGCGGCGCATCGCGCGCGAGCGTCGGCGAGGCGAGCGTCTGCTCGAGCAGGG
>CAYRQC010000481.1:0-3543 GCA_964426265.1 uncultured Phycisphaerales bacterium
ACCCGAGCAGAGCTAGATCAGCACATTTCCCACGGCGCTTGCGACGGGCCTACTTATTTCCCAATGTCTGACATCCAAGTTGCAAGCATCGACCGGAGCACCGATTCGGGGCTCGCTCCAAACCCAGAGAAGGAGAGGAGATGACCGCGTCGCACCGTTTCAAGCTCCACGCCATCACGGCCACCAGCTTCGCATTGGCGCTCACCGACGTTGCGTCGGCCCAGAACAGCCCCGAGGTCGAGGCGCTCACCAAGCGCGTCGCCGAGCTCGAGGCCAAGCTGCCGAAAGACGCCGGCGCCGACGTCATGAAGTGGAATGACTTCTCGAGTTTGGGAGCGAAGTTCAAGCTCTACGGCTACCTGCGAGTCGACGCGATCCGGGACGACTCGCGCGCCAACAACACGCAGCTGCCGGCCTACATCCGATCGGAAGATCCGGCGGCACCCGCTGGCTTCAAGGCAAAGCACAACTCCTCCGACTTCAACATTCACCCGAAGCTCACGCGCATCGGGCTCGACGCAACCGGACCGAAGATCGCGGCTCTCGGTGATGCCCAGTCGAGCGGCAAGCTCGAGGTCGATTTCTACAACACCAACAACCCGTCCGAGTCGCGCGAGTCGCCGCGCATCCGCCTCGCCTACGTGCAGCTCAAGTGGGCCGCGATCACGCTCTTCGGTGGCCAGATGTGGGACGTGATCTCGCCCCTCTACCCGATCGTCAACCCCGACCTCGTGATGTGGGGCGCCGGCAACCTGGCCGATCGCCGCCCGCAGATCCGCACCGAGTGGACCCAGGCGATGGGCGACTCGAAGCTGTCGGTGACGGCGATGGTCGGCTCGACCGGCGCCCTCGACGCGCAGGATCTCGACGGCAACACGTATCGCGATGGCGACCAGTCGGGCCAGCCCACCTACCAGGGGCGCGTCGGCTGGAAGATGCCGGTCTACGAAACCAAGAGCAACCTGGAGTTCGGCATCTGGGCCCACCACGCGAACGAAGAGACCGACGCCTTCATCGGCAGCGGCGGTCACAACTTCGTCAGCGGCGCCTACGGCCTCGACGTCCAGGTCCCGATCTTCCTAGATCGAGTCTGGGTGAAGGGCGAGCTCTGGCACGGCCGCAACCTGGACGACGTACGCGGCGGCATCCTGCAGGGTGTCAACAGCGCCGGCGGCGAGATCCGCTCGACCGGAGGATTCGGCGAGTTCGGCGTCAAGACCTGCGACCATGTCGCGGTCCACGGCGGCTACTCGTTCGACGACCCGAACAACGACGACCTGATCGGCAGCGCCACCAACGCCCCGCGCTCGCGCAACGCGATCATCTACAGCGCGCTGATGTTCGACTTCAAGCCGGTCTACTTCGGGCTGCACTACCTGCGTTGGACCACCGGCTACGAGGGCTTCGGCAAGGGCACCGACAACCGGTTCCAGCTCTTCATCCAGTACTCGTTCTGAGCGCGCTCCCGCTCGCTCGTCTGTGACGGGCGCTTCCTCGCGCGAAGGCCCCTCACGGGCACGCCAATCATCGACTTCCTCCTTCGTTGGCTCCGCGGCGCGGCCGGCCGTGGTGGTGACGCTCCACCGCCGTCCGCGCCTGCGGAACATCGACTCGGCCGCCCCGTTCACGCGGCCCCTCTTCTTCATGGAGATCCTCATGCGTTCGATCGGAATCTCGATCGCACTGCTCCTGACCGTCATCGCGTGCGCCACCGACATGGATGCCAAGCCGAGCAGCACCGCGGCGAGCGGCCGGTCGGCGCCCGCCTTCACCGCGGGCAAGAGCGCGACCTTCCAGGCGCGCAACGAGCTGAAGGTGACGATCCCCGCCGGTGCGAAGTCGGTGCGGGTCTGGTTCGCGATGCCGCAGCAGGACGCGGCATCCAAGTTGGCCGCCGCGCCCGCGATCCAGGGCAGCACGGCCACGCGCGTCGTCACCGATGACCACGACAACCAGACCGTCTACGCCGAGCTGATGAACCCGACGGTGCCCGAGCTCTCGATCGTCGAGGAGTTCACGCTCACCCGCAGCGAGATCGTCGGCAACGTCGATCCGGCGCAGGCCAAGCCGCTCTCGGATGCCGAGAAAGCGAAGTTCGCCGGTGAGCTCGCCGAGAACGTCAACATCAAGATCACGCCGGAGATGCGCGAGCTCGCCGCGAAGATCGTCGGTGGCGAGAAGAACCCGGTCCTGGCCGCGCGCAAGCTCTACGACTGGGTCCTCGACAACATCGACTACTGGGTCAAGGACGTGAAGAACAAGAAGGCCTCGCCGGTCGGCAGCTCCGAGTACTGCCTCTCGACGAAGACCGGCAACTGCACCGACTTCCACTCGCTCTGGACGGCGCTGGCGCGCGCCTCCGGCATCCCGACGCGGATGATCTACGGGTCGATCTTCAAGCCGGCGCTCGACGGTCAGGACAAGGACGCGAGCTACCACTGCTGGCCCGAGTTCTACGCCTCCGGGATCGGGTGGATCAGCCACGACGTGGCGGTGGCCGACATCTTCCGCGGCACCTTCGAGATGAACGCCGACAACGAAGAGAAGGTGCGCCTCACCGTCGCGACCCCCTACACCGGTCCCGACGAGAAGATGGTGAACTACTACTTCGGCAACATCGACGAGCGCCGGGTGGTCTGGTCGGTCGGACGCGACCTGAAGCTCGATCCGGCCCCGGCGGCCGCGACGGTGAACGCGCTCCCGAAGGCGTACATCGAGGTCGATGGCCAACCCTTCGGCGAGAAGGACAAGGACGGCAAAGTGCAGTGGACGCGCAAGTTCAGCTACAAGGAAGTGAAGAAGTAGTTCGAGGGCCGGGCCTCGTGATCGGGAAGTCGATGACGGAAGGGCTGCGAGCTGCGGACGAGCGCGACGACTCGGAGCCCGAGGCGCTCGCCAAGTTGCTCGCGGCAGTCGATCGAGCGCGCGGCTCGCCCTGCAACGGTTGCTCACGCGCGATCTGCGGTCACGAGGTCGTCGTCTCGTTCGTGCTCGGGTTCAAGGAGACGCCGCGCTGCCTCGACTGCCTGGCGCGCGGACTCTCGCGCGAACGCGGCGATCTGCTCACCAGCGCCCGGCACCACATCGACCATCGCGACTGCTGGAGCGCCGGCTGGCGTCACGCGACCGCGATCGAGGAGCGGAGCGCGGACGCGGGCACGGGCGCGAGTGGGACGGTGAGCTGTGGCTTGGGCGCTGTCGCCACCTGTATCGCGGGTGCCCCGGCTGCTGCGAAGATCATCCAAGGAGCATCCAGAGGCACCCGCGAAAGCGCGAGCGACCGCACGCCGGAATGGATCGCCGAATGGGACGCCGGTGATCTCGCCTGCGGCGATCTCGTGCTCGAGCTGCGGCTGCGGCTGCGCGAACTCCAATCCGGGCAGATCCTGAAGCTCACGGCGCGCGATCCAGGAGCGCCGGCCGACCTGCCTGCGTGGTGCGGCCTCAACGGCCACACGTTGATCACCGCCGCTCATCCGATCTATCTCATCCAACGTCGAACGGAGTGAACCATGGCTGGCAAGTTCTGCGTGACGCTGACCT
>CAYRQC010000482.1:0-11734 GCA_964426265.1 uncultured Phycisphaerales bacterium
CCACCGCCCCCGAGCTCCCCGGCAACCTGCTTGCAAACCTCCCCCGCCTTGAGCCCGCGCGCCTGCGCCTCTTTGCCGATCTGCACGACGATCGGTGCCCGATCACCCTCCTTGCCGACGACGACGATGCAACTGTCCGACGGCAGCTTGCCTTTTGCTTGATCGACGAGCGCCATGAGCGGCTCACCTGCAAGCTCGAGCGCTGCCACGATCGCCGTCATCTCCCCCAACTTCACCGCTCTCCCGAGCAGTTGGTCGAGCAAGCCGCTCGACTGTGAGCGCGCGGCCTTTTCGACCTCCTTCTTGAGCTTCTTTGCCTCATCCTGCAGCGCCGTCAGTCGCGCCGGCAGCTCCTCGACGGTCGAGCGGAGCTGCGCCGCGACGCTCCTCACCAGCTCGTCGCGCGCCTGGAGCAGCTCGAGCACCTTCAGGCCGCTGATTGCCTCGATACGCCGTACACCCGCGGCGATCCCGCTCTCCGTGACGATCTTGAAGCCGCCGATGTCACCCGTGCGGCGCACATGGGTGCCGCCGCAGAGCTCGACGCTCGGTCCGTCGGCACGGTGACCGTCGGAGACTCGCCGTTCGGATCCTTGCGCCTCCACTGAGACGACGCGAACACGGTCGCCATACTTCTCGCCGAAGAGCGCCATGGCGCCGCCTCGCACTGCATCGTCGTACGCACACTCGCGCGTCGCGACCTCGAGGTTGGCCACCACCTGCTCGCTCACCAGCCGCTCGACTGCACGCAGCGCCTCCGCCGGAACTGCACCCCGAAACGAGAAGTCGAACCGCAGGCGGTCGGGCTCGACCAACGAGCCGCGTTGCTCGACTCCCTCGCCGAGCACCTTGCGCAGCGCCCAGTGCAGCAGATGGGTCGCCGTGTGGTTTCTCCGCGTCGGCGCACGATGGAGTGCGTCATCCACCGCGAGACGCCCGGTCTGCCCCTCCGAGACGCTTCCCTCGACGACCGTCCCGTGGTGGAGGTGGTAGCCGTCCTGCTTCGTCGTATCGCGAAGCTGTACGCGGAACGAGTCCGCGGTGAACTCGCCGCGATCGCCCACCTGGCCGCCTCCCTCGGCGTAGAACGGCGTCGACTCGAAGACGAGTGTCACGTCCTGCCCTTCGGTCGCCGTCTTGATGCGCAGCCCATCGTGGAGGATCACCGGCAGCGGCACCAGCCGCCCACTCTCGGCGTAGCCGGTGAAGACGGTCGGCTCGAGCTCGCGCTTCAAGTCCTTGAGCGGACCGCCCGCAAAGATGTCGCCTTTCATGTTCGAGCCGGCGCGCGAGCGTTGCCGTTGCTCCTCCATCGCCGCCTGGAAGCCGGCGCGGTCAAGCGCCATCCCCTCCTCTTCGAGGACACGCTGCGTCAGGTCGACCGGGAATCCGGAGGTGTCCCAAAGAAAGAAGGCGACACGGCCTTCGAGCGTCGTGCTGCCCGCCTGCTTCACGCGCGCAATTTCGTCCGCGAGCTTCCCGCGCCCCTTGGCGTAGGTCTCGAGAAACTTGCCCTCCTCCTCGGCCATGGCCTGCGCGATCTTCGACTCATGGCGGCGCAGCTCCGGAAAGCACTCCGCGAGGCCGGGGACCGCGATCACGATGTGCGCGAGATCGGCCAGGAACGGGCCCTTCAGGCCAAGCGCGTCGAGCCCGTCCGCCAATGCGCGGCGCAGGATCTTGCGAACGACGTAGCCCTGCCGCTCGTTGCTCGGCACCACGCCATCCGCGATCGTGAAAACGCACGCGCGAACGTGATCGGCGATTCGACGCATCGGCCGATCGAGCTTCGGCGACTCGCCGTACGCGTGACCGCACAGCGCCGCGATCTTCGCGAGGATCGGCATGAAAAGATCGGTCTCGTAGTTCGTCGGCTTGCCCTGCAGCACCCGAACCATCCGCTCGAGACCCATCCCGGTGTCGATGTTGCGCTGTGGCAGCGCTTCCAGGACTCCGCCGTCGCGGCGATTGAACTGCGTGAAGACGAGGTTCCAGACCTCGAGATAACGCCGGCAGTCACAGCTCGGATCGCAGCTCGAGCCTGATTTGCAGCCCGGTTGCGGGCCCCAGTCGAAGTAGATCTCCGAGCACGGTCCGCACGGGCCGTTCGGTCCCTTCGACGGCGCCTCCGACGGCCAGAAGTTGTCCTTCTCACCGAACCGCCAGATGCGCTCGTAGCCGAGCTTCCGCCAGATCGCCGCCGCCGCGTCGTCATCCTGGTAGACCGTGATCGCGAGCTGCTTGCGATCGAGACCGAACCCGGTACGCAGCAGCTCGTCGGCCCACGCGATCGCCTCGGGGACGAAGTAGTCGCCGAAGCTGAAGTTCCCGAGCATCTCGAAGAAGGTGTGGTGGCTCGGCGTGCGGCCAACGTTGTCGAGGTCCGGAAGTCGCAAGCACTTTTGGGTCGTGGTTGCGCGTTTGAAGGGCAGCGATCCACGGCCGAGAAACATGTCCTTGAACTGGTTCATCCCGGCGCCGGTGAAAAGCAGCGTCGGATCGTCATCGGGGACCAAGGAAGCCGATGGATAGACCGTGTGGCCGCGCGCTCGGAAGAAATCGAGATAGGTCGAACGGATCGCAGCAGAGTTCATCGGTGGCTCTTCGAGAAATCAAAAGACGCACTATTCAACCAAAGCGCGCTCGAGCCAACGAAGGCCCACTTACGGACCACATCCCCTCTTCAGGGTCGACCCGATTCGCGCAGCCCGCGCGGATGGCAGCGTCGCTACTTCCGCGCTCCCACCGCCGCCGGCTTCTTGCCGCTCTCGACCTCCCGGGAAGTAGCCGTCGCGGCGCCCGCCTTTGGTGACGCTCCATTCGCTGAACCGCTCGTCGCCGGGTTGGCACCATGGCTCGCCGCGGCGCCAGAGCCGCCGCCGCTGCCGGTACCCGCGACCACGGTGACAGCCGCCGCAGCAGCTTGCTTGGGCGCGACGGTCGAGGCCGCAGCAGCCGACGCAGCTCCCGCGGACACAGCTCCCGCCGACCCAGCGGTGACCGCGGGCACATTCGCGACCACTACCGCTGCCGCACTGACCGGCCCCGAGGTCGTGCCCGGCCCTGCCGTTGCAGCGGCGATCTTCTCGCGAACCTGCGCCTCGACCTTGGCGCTGACATCCTTGTTGGCGCGCAAGAACTCGAGCGCCTTTTCGCGTCCCTGCCCGAGCCGGAGCGACCCGAACGAGAACCACGTTCCCGACTTCTCGATGATGTTGTGAAGCGCCGCCAGGTCGATGAGATCCCCGAGGAACGAGATCCCTTCGTTGAAGAGGATGTCGAACTCGGCCTTGCGGAACGGGGGTGCGATCTTGTTCTTGACGACCGTCGCGCGCGTCCGGTTTCCAATCACCTCTTCTCCGACCTTGATGCTGCCGACCCGCCGGATGTCGATGCGCACCGACGCGTAGAACTTGAGTGCGCGACCACCGCTCGTCGTCTCGGGGTTGCCGAACATCACGCCGATCTTCTCGCGGATCTGGTTGATGAAGATCAGCGCGCAGTGCGACTTCGAGATGGCGCCGGTGAGCTTGCGCAGCGCCTGCGACATCAGTCGCGCCTGCAAGCCGACGTGCGCGTCGCCCATCTCGCCCTCGATCTCCGCCTTCGGAACGAGCGCCGCCACCGAGTCGACCACGACGAGATCGACCGCGTTGCTGCGGATCAGCATCTCGACGATCTCGAGCGCCTGCTCGCCGGTGTCGGGCTGCGACACGAGCAGCTGGTCGAGGTCGACGCCGAGCCGCTTCGCATAGGTCGGGTCGAGGGCGTGCTCCGCGTCGATGAACGCGGCGACTCCGCCCTGACGCTGGACGTTGGCGATGCAGTGCAGGGTGAGCGTCGTCTTTCCCGAGCTCTCTGGCCCGAAGACCTCGCTCACCCGGTCGCGCGGGATCCCGACGCCGCCGAGCGCGAGGTCGAGCGACATGCAACCCGTCGAAATGCCCGCGACCGTCAGGACGCGGCCATCGCCGAGGCGCATGATCGACCCCTTGCCGAACTGCTTTTCGATCTGGCCGACGGCATCCGCCAGGGCCTGCTTGCGATTCCCATCCGATCCGTTTGCAGACGTCACGTGTCCCTCCTCCATCTCCGCCAAATGCGAACGAAAGTAGAACAGATCCTAGTGCGCGATCCAGCGCGCTTCAAGGGCTCAAAATCGCTGCGCGCCCACCGGTCGGCGGAACTCTCAGCAGGACGCACGCGATCAGGACGTACGCCGATCCTGCTGGTGACACGGAAATCTTCAGATCGACAAGAACTGCTGGAACTCCGCCAGCCGCCGCTCGAAAGCCGCATCGTCGAGCGTGCGCAACCGGTCGAGCGAGAAGTCCTCGACGCAGAACGACGCGGTGATGGTGCCTGCCAGCATCGCGTGCTTCAGCGACGTGAAATCGCTCTTGCCGTGGCGCGCGAGGTAACCCATCAGGCCGCCCGCGAACGAGTCGCCCGCGCCAGTCGGATCGACGACCTCCGCCACTGGATAGGCGGGAAGCGCGAAGCCCTTGCGGTCGAGCGACAGGAACGCGCCGTGCTCGCCCTTCTTGATGATCGCGATCCGGCTGCCGAGCGCGTGCAGCTTGGTCGCCGCCCGGATCAGGTTGCGCTCACCGGTGAGCTGTCGCGCCTCGCCGTCGTTCAAGATGATCCCATCGGTTCGTCGCAGCACCTGCTCGAGACCGGCGCGATCCTGATCGATCCAGAGGTCGCGCGTATCACAGAGCACCAGCGCCGGCTTGCGCAACTGCGCCAGCGCCGTGAGCTGATTCTGCGGCGAGTCGTTGGCCAGGAAGACGAATGGGTGCGCGCGCAACGCCTCCGGAATCTGCGGCTTCCAGCGGCCGAGCACGTTGAGCTTCACCCAGTTGGTCTGCGCGACGTTCAGGTCCTCGCCGTAGCGCCCGCTCCAGTGGAAGGTGTCGACGTCGGTCATCTTCACCAGACCGTCGAGCCCGATGCCGCGGCCATGCAGCATCGCCATGAACTCGTCCGGAAAGTCGCGCCCGACGGCGGCCACGAGATCGGTCTTCACCAGCGTCGAGGAGGCCCAGGCGAAGTAGGTCGCCGAGCCACCGAGCACGCGCTCGCGCGCTCCCGAGGGAGTCGCGACGTCGTCGAACGCCACCGATCCGAGCACGAGCAGCGCCATGCGAGGGCTCCCGCCATGGAAAACGGCGGGAGTGTAACGCCTCCGATCAGCTCTGCATCTCGCGGTCCGTCACCGGCGGCTCATGCTTCGTCATCAGCAGCACGCCACCGATCAGCGAGACGCACAGCTGGAGCACTCGGTACGAGACCGAGAGTGCGAGCGCCGCGGCGCGCGGCACACCGGCCTGGCTGAAAAAGTAGATGAACGCGAGCTCGCCGACGCCGACGCCATTCGGCGTGAGCGGCAGCGACTGTGCGATGAGCGCGAGCGGCGAGAGCGCGAAGTAGTCGAGCGTCGGGATGTGCATCCCGAGCGCATTCCCGAGCACCGCGATCGAGGTCAGGATCATCCCGTGCACCGCGAACGAGGCGACCACCGCGTAGGCGACCGCCCACCCCGCCTCGCGGTAGAGCAAGGCCGCGCGGTCGAGCTTTTTCAATACGGGTGCGAACGGCAGCGCCGCCAACAGCTTGTCGAGCCGGATGGCGCGCCGCAGCCGCCGCGACATCACGACGCAGGCACCGGCGAGGATCGCGCCGAGGATCAAGTTCAGCCGGAGCTCGGTCTTCGGAAAGCGACCGTGCTGGAACGCCAGGACGCTCGACGCCACCACCGCCAAGCCGAGCAGTCCGATCGCGCGATCGACGATGACCGAGAGGACCGCCGCCGGTTTCTGCTCCGGGTGGTCGCGCGCGACCATGATCGCCTTCACCAGATCGCCGCCCGTCATGCCCGGGATGATGTTGCTGAAGAAGAGGCCGAGGAAACCGAGCTTCTGGGCCCGCCAGAAGCGGGTGTCGACGTGGATGGCGCGCAGCAGCACCTGCCAGCGCTGGAACGAGAGCATCGCGCCGACGACGTAGAGCAGCAGCGCTTCGACCAGCGCCACCGGTGCGCGCGCGAGTCGCGACAGCGTGGTCTGCAACCCCGCCTCGGGCTGCTTCTCGAGCTCCTTCTGTTGATCGGGCGTCAGCTCGATCGTCTGCGGCGGGCCGCCTCCTCGGGGATGGACGACCACGGTTTGCCACGTCGCGGCGCTGCCGCCGGGAGCGGCGACGAAGTCGTAGCTCTCCCCAGCGCGCGGGCCTTGGGTGACGACGAAGGTCGTGCGATCGGGCGCGCTTCCGCCGGCGACGATCTCGAGCGTGCCGACCAGCGGCTCCGCGCCGCACTGGCTCGGCCAGAGCAGGTGATCCCGCCACGGAACGAATGCGAGCACCACCGCGAGGAGCCCGACCGCGGCGAGCACCCGCACCGCGCCCTTCCAAGGCAGCGGCTTCTTCGTCGGAGGATCAATCTCCCGCATCGCGCTCACGGCACTCCCCGGACCTTCGCGGCAGCGCGCTCGATATCGACGAGTTCGGCGGCGTACCTTCTCAGCAGGTCGCGGGCGAAAGTTTCCGGTCGGATCCCGGCCTCCGCGAGCCCGAAGGTCGGAATCGGCGTGCCGTCGGTGCGAACATTGATCCCGAAGTGGATGAGCGCCGACACCGGCGACCGCGTCGCCACCGAGACGCTCGCCTTGCGGCCGGCGGCGTAGAGATCGTTGCCGCGCACCTGCACGTCGGGCGCGCCACCTTCGCGCAGCAGATCACCCGCAAGCCGCGCGAAGAGCCGCTGGCGCAACACCGCCTCGACGAGCGCCACTCCGAAGTGCTCGACGATCACGTGCATCATGCACGGGCTCGCGATGAAGGCTCCGGCGCGCGCGTCGACCAGGTCGACCAGCTCGGTGACATCGACGCGGCACGGCCCGATGAAGGCGACCGCCACGTCGCCGATGATCCCGAACTGGTCGAGCGCGAAGTGCGAGCGGAGCTCGCGCCCGCTGTAGCCACGCTCTTGTGGGCTGAGGTGGATCTCGAGGGGGCTCACCGGATCGCGCTCACTCGGCTGGGCTCGCGGCCGCCGGCGCGAGCACGGGATTGAAATCGCCCAGCGCAAGCCAGCGCGCGCGCAGATCGGTGATCGTCGCGGTGGCTGGATCGAGGCCGAGCAGGTGGGCGAGTGCCCGCCGCGCCCAGAGGCCGACCGACGCATCTTCGGCGATCAGCTCCTGCTCGAGCGGGGAGCGCAGGCTCGTATCCACGTTGACGGCTGCCAACCGACTGCTCACAAAGGCTTGCAGCCAGGCCACACGCACCAGTGAGCTCAACCCGAGGCCCCAGACCTTCCCCAGTTCGACCGTCGCCGCCACCGGATCGACCGCAAAGAGCAGCCGACCCGCGGCGATGCGGACGTCGTCCGCCGGGTCGATCGCGCCGCGCCCGTAGGTGAGGTCGGGGCGTGCGACGAGGAAGGCGACGTGGCCGGCAAGCTGCTCCGCCGCGGCGCGATACGCCGTGATGAGTTCAGGAGCTCCGCCCGCATCCTCCACCCGCCGACCCGACTTCGCGGCGAGCAACAGCAGCTTGCGCGCCAGATTGAAGCTCTCGGGTCGCTGCGCTTGCAGGAGTGCCGCCCCGCGCGCGAGGTCGGCCGCACGCGTCTGCACCAACGGTGCGCGTCGATCGGGCAGCGCATCGGCGAGCTCGAACGTGGCGTCGAGCCCGACCTTCAGTGCCGCTTCGTCGACTGGCAAGAGGCGGAACGGTGCGACCGGCAACTCGGCTGCCGCCACCAGCCCCACCGCGATCTGGAGGGCGCGCGCCCGCAAGATCCGCGAACGATCGACCCACGCCATCTTGGCGACGATGGCGATCGCACTGGCGCGCTCGAACGTGTCGAGGTCGCCTGGTTGCGACCGCTCGATCCGCGCGAGCGCCTCGAGGGCGAAGGCGACCGGATCGCCCATCGGCTCGCGCTCGGCGAGAGGGTCAGGGTCGGCGATCAAAGAGTCCAGCGATTGGCCGCTCCGCGCCCAGAAACCGCGATCGATCACTTCGATCGCGTAGGTGGCGCGTTCGCCGCTCCGGGAAGGCTCGTCGCTGCGCGATGCGTAGAGCTCGCCCAGGCTCGCGACCGCATCACGAGTGGGCGCTTGGCAACCACCAACGACGGTACTGGCGAGAGCAATCGTGAGGATCCGAACGAACCGAAAGGAGCAGAGGTGCCCAAGGAACGGGCTGAGCCGGCATGGCGAACGAAAGGTGTCGAGCATGTCGTCCGGTGCGGCTGTCTTTGCGGCTGGCTTGGTGGCTGGCTCGCGGTGTTGGCTTGTCGCGATTGGTGGAGGCGGCGGGAGTCGAACCCGCGTCCCAGGGTGCCGAGGCGAAGACCTCTACGCTCGTAGTCGATCGATTTGCAACGTCATCCAGCGGGAACCGGTCGACAGGTCCCATCGCTGAATCAGCCCCGTGATCTCACTGGAGCGCCTGGGACCAGGGCGATCCAGCCAGCCTGCTGTGTGACGGCACAGGCGCCCCCGCAGACGAGGGACGCCGGCCGTGACTACCTGTTTTTGTTAGGCAGCCAGTGCGAGTTGAGTGTTCGCAGATAAAGCGTGTTCAGGGGTTTTGCGAGGCGCCTGAAACCTCGGAGCGCCATCTCCGTCGCGGGGTTCACCCGGTCGAAACCGTTGCGCCCCCGTTCTGAAGCGGGCGGGAGTATATCGACCCGGCGCTCATCCCTGCCTGTCGATGCAAATCAGCAGATGCCCTTCGCGCGTCGACTGCACGTGGAACTGGTGCGCGGTCACGTAGGCGATGAAGTCGTCGAACGCGTCGGGGTTCTGCTCGAACAGGGCGCGGCGGACGACGATGTAGCGGACGTCATAGCGCGCCAGGATCGCCCGGTTCTCTGCGATCTCGGCCGCGAGCTCCAGCGGATCGGCCAGCGCCGGATCGATCGGATGGAGCAGCCGGCGCACCACCGGCTCGTCGTTGAAGAACTGGAGGCTCCGCGCCGAGACGCGGGTCAGCGGGCCGCCCATGAGCTGCCGATGATGGACCAGCTGCCCGAGCGCGGAACGGCGCAGGACGATCTCGGTGCGCGCGGGCAGCTCGAGCACGCGTCCACCGACCGGATCGCTCGCGATCAGCGCGTGCGCCTCTTCGAAGTGGATCGGCTCGAAGCGGAGCGGGCGCAGCGGCGAGACCACGAGGAACGCGGCCGCCACAACGGTCCCGGTCACGACCAGCCACCTGCGGCCCTCTGCCAAAGCAAGCGCCGCTGCGACTGCGATGCCGAGCTGGAAAAGCCGCAGGTTCGCCGCCGGATAGCGCCCCGCCGCCATTCCAGGCACGGCACGCGCCAGCCACGCGTACGGCATCTCGACGACCGTCGCGCCGAACGTCCGTTGCGGCCCGAGGGCCAACACGAACCCGACCACCGCCAGCACCAGGAAAGCCGCGCCCCCGCGCCGGCTGGCCGCGAGAAGCGCGGCCGCCACGACGGCGGCAATCACCGCTCCCGCCACGGCGGCCTCGATCGGCTGCGCCCAGCTGTTGGGACGGAGGGAGTCGTAGACATCGGCATTGAGGCGTGCGCTCGACTTCGCCCGTGCGGGTCGTTCCGCCTCGGTTGGATCCATCAGCACGCGCTCGTGCAGCGCCGGTGCCGTCATCCAGAACAAGGCGTCGAGATCGGGAGAGAGCACGCGTTGCGCCATGTCGGGCTCGTCGTCGTAGGCGAGCCGTGAGGCGACGTCGGCGCCAGTGTTGCCCTTCATCTCCGCGAGGAAGCGCACCAGCAGCGGCGAGAGCAGGACCATCCCGGCCAACCCGCAACCGAGGATCCGCACCACTGCGCGCCGAAACGAGATGCCGTTGCGCGTCAGGTACCAGAGGAGCGCGCCACTGCAGAGCACCATCTCCGGCAGCAGCGACGGATCGATCGCGCCCGCGAGTGCGTAGCAACCGGCCGCTGCCGCGAACCAGCGCGGCCGACCGTTCCGAACCGCCCGCAGCGTGAGATCGAGGAACCACGGCACCAACGCCCCGGCGAGATAGTGGATGCGACCGAGCTGGACGATCCGGAACGGGGTGAACGCGAAGAGCGCTCCGGCCAGCAGGCTCGGCAGCAGCGGAATGCCGAACGAGCGCACCAACCGCGAAACGCCGTGCATCGCCAGCGGAAAGAGCAGGAAGCCGAAGAGCTTCACCGCGATCACCGAGCCGTGCAGGCCGCCGAACAGCGCCTGCAGTGGCAACGACAGGACTCCGAGCGGCAACGCCAGCGGCGATGCGACGAGGCTGGCGCCCTGCGGCGCGAAGACATCTCCACAGAACAACGGATCGACGTGACGGACGAGCAGCGCCTCGTGCGTCCACCAGAAGTCCCACCAGTAGACGTAGTCGTCGAGCTGGCGATCGGCGAGCCGATCGGCCGTGAAGAGCTCGCGCGCGAGCGGCCACGTCGCCAGCACCGACGCGACCGTCGCGATCAGGAAGACGATCAGCTCGCGCCGCAGGGAGCCCGCTCGCGTCGCGTCGTTCACCGCCGCCGCCGCTCCGCCCGATCGATGTCGCGCTTCGCCTCGCGGCTCTTGATCGACTCGCGCTTGTCGCGCGTCTTCTTGCCCTTCGCCAGACCGATCTCGACCTTCGCCCACGGCCCCTTGAAGTAGAGCTCGAGCGGGATCACCGTCGTGCCCTCGGTCTTGATCGACTGCCGCAGTTTCAGGATCTCGCGGTTGTGCAGCAGGAGCTTGCGCTTGCGCAGCGGCGCGTGGTTGGCGTAGGTGCCGTGCGAGTACTCGGGAATCTGACAGCCGACCAGCCAGGCGCAGAAGCGATCGTCATCGATCCGCACGTAGGAACCGATCAGCGTCGCCTCCGCCTTGCGCAGCGACTTCACCTCGGTGCCGGTGAGGACGAGCCCCGCCTCGATGCGCTGGAGGATCGCGAAGTCGTGGGTCGCGCGCCGATTGCGGGCGACCGTGCGCCGCTCGATGTCGGGCTTGGCGGGCATCGTCCGGCTCGCTTGACTCTCCTAGGGGGCGGCCTACAGTACCGCGCCGCACTTCGTGCCGGAGTGGCGGAATTGGCAGACGCGCTAGATTCAGGGTCTAGTTCCCGCAAGGGAGTGGAGGTTCAAGTCCTCTCTTCGGCACCAAACGAACCGTCAGCACCGTTCGTCGCGGGTCGCAGGACGCATGCCTTCCCGTTGCCTCACCGTTGTCATCCTCGGCTTGGCGGTGGCGTGCGGCGACGACGAACCAGCCGCGCGTAGCGGCGCTCCCTCCTTCCGCGCCGAGCCGCCCGTTCTGCTTCCGTTGCCGGGTGATCGTCCGCAGGCGTCGCTGCACGGTCGGCTGATCGTCACCGCGGCTGCGCCGTTCTCGGCGGGCAGCAGCATCCGCGTGCGGCAGGGCTACCGCGAGCACGATCGGTGGCTCACCGGGGGTGCTCTTCGCTACGGGCTTCCGGAGGTTGGCGACGCGGGAGAAGCCGCGCCCGGGATCACGGCGTTTCGGCGCGGCGGGCCGCTCGAGCGCTCGAACGTGTTGCTGCCGGTGCACGCACTGCCGAACGAAGTCGGGTGGATCGCGGTGCCGCTACCCGACGGCCTGGCAGCGGCCGAGGAGCTGGTCATCGAGCTCGGCGATCCACGCCGACCCGAGCTCGGCCCGTGGTCGAGCACGCTGCCGATCGAGGTCGACCTCTTCGCCGAGATCATCGCGCCCGACGGCTCGACGGTGGCGAC
>CAYRQC010000483.1:0-5296 GCA_964426265.1 uncultured Phycisphaerales bacterium
GAGCGTGCAGGGCGCGGAGGCGGGTCGATGAGACAGTTTCAGGCACTCGTCTCCGACGCGTGGCGGGAGTCGCGCGACAAGCGATTGGTGCAGGTCTTGTTGCTGCTCTGCCTCCTGCTGGTGGTCTTCTTCAGCAGCCTCTCGTTTGCGGCGACGCCGATCGACGGTGCGATCAGCCACGCGTTCGCCAATCTCGCGAACTTCACGGCCCACTTGAGGTTTGGCGGCCGGATGCAGATGTCGACGGAGGCGAACTGTCACGTCGAAGGGCCGCGCGCACCGGTTCTGGAGGATGACCTGCCGGTCGGAGTCGACGGTCTGCGCGTCGTCGAAGTCGAGTTCGAGGCGGTCGAGAAGCTCAACGCCCTCTGCCTCTCGTGGGACTCGTTCCAGCAGCGGCAGAAGAGTGGCCGCTGGGACGACTCGCCGCCGGAGAGGGCGGTGGTGAGCGACGCCGACCGCATCCGTTTCTTCGAGGAGCGACTGGCGGCGGTCGGCTTCGCGCCCGTCTACGTGCGCGCCGTGCCGGACGCCGGTAACCGCTGGCGGGTCGCGTTGGGGGTGGAGCGGCCGCTCGAAGTGCGTGGCGCGTGCAAGGTCTCCTTCCTCTTCGGCGCGTTCGGGACGACGCTCGACAACGTCAGCCAGGCCGAGTTCCTGGCGAGCTTCGAGTCCGGCATCGCCGGGACGTTCGCGGGCTTCATCGGGATCTTGATCTTCATCAGCGCGATGGCCGGCGCCGTGCCCGAGATGCTCCAGAAAGGGCGGCTCGACCTGCTGCTCGCGCGCCCGGTCGGCCGGGTGCGCTTGGTGCTCTTCCGCTACCTCGGCGCAGTGCTCTTCGTGCTCTTGACGTGGACGCTCCTCTTCACCGGTTGCACGGTCGCCCTCGGAGTCACGACCGGCTACTGGTGCTTCACCTACATCGGGTGTGCAGTGACCTGCACGTTGATCTTCGCGGCGCTGTATCCGGTGTCGATGCTGGTCGGCGCGCTGTCGCGCAACGTGACCCTCGCGACTCTGGGTGCCCTGGTCTTTTGGGCACTTCAGGGGATCGTGCAGTCGATCAAGTCAGCGATCGACAGCGGGATGATCAGCAACGCCGACCGTTGGAAGCCCCTCGTCAACGCCAGCTACTGGATCCTGCCGAAGTCGGCCGACCTTGGCCGGTTGAACGACGTGATGCTGGCCCGCAGCAACCTCTCGGACCAGGCGTTCGCCCGCGCGATGAGTGGTCCGCTGGCACCCGTCGACTGGTGGTTTGCCGGCGGCACGACGGCGCTGTTTGCGGCGGGGATCATGGCGTTGACCTGCATGCATGTCGCGCGCCGCGACTACTGACCGGTGGGGTGCTGAAGGGGCATCCGCTTCGTCACGCGCGCCTCAGCGGGTCGCGGAGCTGACACGCAATCGGCGCGCAGCCATCGCATCTGGCCCCTCATCGCCACGCCGAGGGAACATTCGACTCATCAGGGGCGGCGCGTGCTCCACTGGTGCTCCGGCCGCGCAAGGATGTCGTCGATCACCTTGGCGACGGCAGCGGCTTCGGCGGTCTTGCCGGCTTCTCTTGCGTGGTTCACCAGCTCGCGCGCCTGCGGGATGAACTGCATGTAGAAGCGGTCGGCGACCTCGTACATGCCGTGCCAATGGGTGTAGTCGGGCGCCATCATCGACGCGCCATGGCGCGCACGGCGGCCTTCGTGGTGCCAGAGGTAGTACCAGGTCCACTCGATCTCTTCGTCGAACTCCGGAGCGGTCAGCATCCCGTTCGCGCGCAACGCCGCCACGATCGCCTGGCCGGGCTTGGAGAACTTCTCGTTGAAGAGCACCACCAGGTCGTCGTACTGCTGGTAGAAGCTCGCCACGTAGTCCTGGGTGTGACAGTGCATGCAGACGTCGGTCATGCGCTGGCGCTTCTGCTGCCAGGTGTCGCCGCCATCGGCGAGCAGCGCCTCCCGCTTCGCCGGGTCGCTCTCCTTGATGACGGCGTGCGCCTTGTCCGTATCCATCACCAGGCTCACCGGCGGGCGATTGGTCCACGAGATGCGCTCACCGGGGTCATGCGTGACCTTGCCGCCGTTGCGCAGGTTTCCGGACATGTGGCAGGTCGCGCAGGTCGGCGCCTGCGAGTAGTCATCGCCGAGCACCCACGACTTCGCGTCGAGGTTCATGTCGTCCTTCAGGTCGCGGTAGGCGACGCCGTGCTTGCTCTCCTCGTAGATCTCCTTCTGCGGGTGGTCGGGGCCGAGGTGGCACTTGCCACAGTTCTCGGGTTGCCGCGCGCGCCGGGCCGAGAAGTCGTGGCGGCTGTGGCATGCGGAGCACGAGCCGAGCGAGCCGTCGAGGTTGATCCTGCCGATGCCGGTGTTGGGCCAGGTGCCGGTGTCCATCAGCGGCTTGCCGTCTCGCCGTTGCAGGTTCGCGAGGAGCGCGCGGTTGCTCGGCTGACCGCTCGCGTCCGGCTTCAAGTCATCGACGGTGATGAGGCTCCCATCCTTGGCGAGCAGCGCGACCTTGCTGCCGTGACACTGCTTGCAGCCGGCTTCGACGCTGGCGAGCCCGTTGACCTCTTGCCCTGGTCGTCCGGGCGTCGGCGAATGGGGGTTCATCGGCAACCGCGAGCCCTCGACCGTCTCGGCCAGCAGGTTGTCGAGCGAGCCGAGGATGTTGCCCGCCTTCGCGTGATGGCTGGCTCCGAACTCGCGTGCCTGGTCGGGGTGGCAGCGGCCGCAGTCCATCGGCGTGACGATCGCCGCGATGTGCGCACCGTAGTGGTCGAAGCCGTCGGCGTCACCGGGCGCCGCCTGGTGGCATTCGATGCAGCCGACGCCAGTCTTCGCGTGGGTGCTGCCCTTCCAGTGCTCGATCAGCCCGGGGGTCGTCTGGCCGTGGCAGTCGAGGCATTGGCGCGACGCCTCCGGCACCACGATCGGCTCCTCGTCCAGCTTCGACTCGACGCGCCGGCGGTCGAGCTCGAGCTTCTGCACCAGCACGAGCGAGCCGAGGAAGAGCAACCCGAGGGCTGCGATCACGATCTTCTTGAACTCGAGGCTCATCAGACGGGCTCCTGTGCCGCGGCCCGCGCGTCACGCCGCGCTCGCAGCCGGGATTCATCAATGGGCAACGGCGGCCTCCCAGACGGTGAGGCCGAGGATCGCGAGCACGGCGGCGATCCCGACGAACACACTCGCTTCGCTGCCCGGTCGCCGACGCCGGATCCAGCCGTCGATGAACGGCCAGCCCGTCATCACCACGAGAATCGCCCCGAGGCTCGCGAACGCGGCACGCTCCGAGAAGAGCTTCAACCAGCGGAACGCCACGTAGAAGAACCACTCGGGCTTGATGATCTCGGGCGTCGTCAGCGGGTCCGCGCGCGGGCCGATCGGCACCGGGAAGACCGAGGCGAGCACGCACAGCACGATCATCAGCACCAGCCCGAACATCAGCTCGGTCAGCACGTGGTCCGGGAAGAAATCGAAGAAGCGTCGAGCCGCAGGAGCCTCGTCACGGAAGCGCATCTCGGCGATGCCGTGCAGTCGGATCAACGCGACGTGCAGCCCGATGAGCGCGATCATCGCCACCGGGACGACCGCGCCGTGCAGCACGAAGAAACGCGAGAGCGTGTGGCTGTTGTACTCGTCGCCGCCGAGCAGGAACGCGCGCAGCATGCCGCCGATCCACGGGACGTTCTCGGTGAGGTTGGCGGCGATGGTGGCGCCCCAGAACGAGAGCTGCTCGTAGACCAGGCTGTAGCCGGTGAAGCCCGCGATCAACGTGCAAAGCAGCAGCCCCATCCCGATCACCCACGAGAGCTCGCGCGGTCGCCGGTAGGCGCCAGTGAAGAAGACGCGCATCTGATGCAGCACGACGGCCGCGACCATCAGCGTCGCCGCCCAGCGATGCACCGACCGCAGGAACCAGCCGAATGCCGCCTCCTCGGTGATGTAGTGCACCGACTCCCAGGCGCGTCCCGGCGTCCCCTCGTAGTAGACGGCGAGCAGGATCCCGGTCGCGATCATCACGACGAAGAGGTAGGCCGGCGTGCCGCCGAGGCAGAACCACCAGTGCTTCAGGTGGTTCGGGACCGGCTCGTTGGTGAGCTCGCGCAGGCGCGTGCTGTTCACCGGGAGCCGCTCGCGCAGGAACGAGGCGAGGCGGCTCATGCGGAACGTCCGTCGAGCGCGACCTCGATGTAGAGGAGCCCCGCTTCGAGCTTCAACGGGTACTGCGGCAGCGACTGCCCCGCTTCGAACGGCGGCCCACTGGTCGCTCGACCGTCCGGATCGAAGGTCCCGTTGTGGCACGGACAGAAGAAGCGCTGGTGCTGCGGCTCGAACCGTACCTGGCAGCCTAGATGCGGGCACGTGCTCGAGAGCGCAACGAACTCGCTGCGATCGGGCGCGGTCGCGGGCACTTGCGCGACGCGGCGCGCGACCACGACGCG
The DNA here is from genome assembly GCA_964426265.1 of uncultured Phycisphaerales bacterium. Taxonomy (GTDB): domain Bacteria; phylum Planctomycetota; class B15-G4; order B15-G4; family SIAN01; genus SIAN01. The sequence continues at coordinate 4,445 of CAYRQC010000483.1, forward strand.
CTCGCCGCTTGGCGTCACGAACGTGCGTGTCCCGCCGGGGGCGAACGATGCCAGGTCGCTGACGAGCAGCCACCCGCGCTTGCGTCCGCGTGCCGGCAAGAGGAAGCGTCCAGCCATGACTGCGAACGTGCCGTAGCTGAGCGCCAACGAGAGACCCATGGAAAGAGCGATCGTCGCGCGCAGCCACGTGCGGCGGGTCGGTGGGGCAGCAGCCAGGGCGAGTTCGGCGTGCGAACGATGCGTGGTCAAGCAGGATTTCCCAAGCGGCCACCGGGCGCCGTCCGGACTGGTGAACACAACCCGCGTGCCGACTCGCATTGGGTGGGCACTGCGCTTGCCATCACCGGCTTTGTGGTGTCTGAGTCGTGAGTCCTGGCTTGCGGACTAGGAACAAGATCCCGATCCGGTTCGCGACCTGGGAAGGCACACGCAGTCCAATGAGTTCCGCCATGCGTATCCACTGCGATGGGCGAGGCGGCCGGGGTTCCACCTGCGTAGGGCTTGACGGCGCTGTTGTGCGGGGCTGGAGTGCGGCGTTCTTCGCGAAGCGCGATGCCGCCCGGAGCCCTGAATGAAGACTCTCGTCCTGCTGCGTCACGGTGAAAGCACCTGGAACCAGGAGAACCGCTTCACCGGATGGACCGACGTCGGGCTCTCGGAGAAGGGGGTGCGCGAGGCGGTCGAGGCGGGTCGGCTGTTGCGCGACGGCGGCTTCTGCTTCGATGTCGCGTTCACGAGCTTGCTGAAGCGGGCGATCAAGACACTCTGGCTGGCGCTGGAGCAGCTCGACCAGATGTGGTTGCCGGTCCACCTGACCTGGCGCCTGAATGAGCGCCACTACGGCGACCTGCA
>CAYRQC010000484.1:0-4283 GCA_964426265.1 uncultured Phycisphaerales bacterium
GTTTCGAGCTCGAAAGCCATGGGCGCGGCGTCTTTCCGTTGGGCGGGGTGGCTCTCCGCTGCACCGGTCTCGCTCCGTTGCACGGGGTTACAAAAAGAGGGCGCGATCTTAGGAGCAGCGCGATGGGTTGCAAGCGAAGCGGCTGCCAACGCAACGATGCCGCCGACGCGCGAGCATCACGCGCGCGTGTCAGCGGCATCGACCGGTCGTGCGAGAGTCGGGCGAGTGCAGCGATCAGCAGCGGGCGCGGCGCCGGCGCGCGGCGATCGCCGCCGCGATCCCGCCGCCGAGCAGCACGATGGTGGTCGGCTCGGGAACGGGTGCTTGGTCATTGCCGCCACCGCCGCTCGGCGTCACGCCGCCGCCCGACCCACCGCCCGATCCACCGCCCGATCCGCTACCGGATCCGCTACCGGATCCGCTACCCGATCCGCCGCCACCGTTCGATCCGCCACCAGCGCCGCTGCCCGAGCCTTGGCCGGAGCCTTGGCCGGAGCCACTGCCACCGCTGTTGCCGCTGCCACCACCACTGCCCCCGTAGCCACCTGAACCGGGTGAGCTACCGCCCGATCCGGGTGATCCACCGCCGGGTGCACCGCCGCCCACGGTTCCGCCATCCGTCCCGCCACCGCCGTCGGCCGGGCCATCATCGATGACCGGAACGTCGTCGCCGGCACCAGGGTCGGGATTGAGATCGTCATCGTCGGTGGCGCCCGGATCGACCGGTGGGGCAGTGAAGGCGATCAGGTGGTGGTCATGGCCGGCGCGTTCGCACGCTGTGGTCAAGGCGACGGCGGCGATCAGGGCGCAACGAAGTGGTCGGATCGAAGAGAGGTGCATGTCAACGCTCCTGGCGCTGCGGCGCGGCGCGAAGCGGGGACGCTTCGAGAGCCGCCAGCGGTGCCTGCACTCCTCCGTCTTGGATGCAAGCACTCGGGGATACCTCACGTTGTCAACCTCGCAAGGCGAGCCATGCGGTGCAGTCGGGCAGCAGCCACCGGAAATCGGTTCCCTCTCCAGGGCCCGCTAGACTGCTCGCCCTTCACGCCGAACCGGGAGAGTCCCGGACGGTCGCGTCGTGAGGGGAGACCGCCCGGTGAGCGAGATTCATCCCGATCGCCTTGCGAAGCTCGCGGCGCTGCGGGCGCAGGGGATCGAGCCGTGGCCGCGGCAGTTCGCCGATCGCAACGAGGTGGCGTCGCTGCTGCCGCGCGCCGACGAGCAGCCTTCGCCGAGCGTGCGCATCGCCGGCCGCATCACCGCTCGCCGCGACTTCGGCCAGCTCGTCTTCATCGACCTCGTCGACCAGAGTGGCCGCCTGCAGGTGATGGTGAAGAAGAAGGAGGTGGGGCCGGCGGGTCATCTGCTGGTGAAGGAACTGGTCGACGTGGGCGACTTCCTCGGCGTCGCCGGCAAGCTCGGCCGCAGCCAGAAGGGCGAGATCACCGTCTTCGCCGAGAGTGTCGAGCTGCTCTCGAAGTCGCTGCGCGCGCCCCCGGAGAAGTGGCACGGCCTCACCGACATCGAGCTGCGCTACCGCTACCGCCACCTCGACCTGATGAGCAACCCGGAAGTGCGGGCCGGTTTCGTGCTGCGCAGCCGCGTGATCCAGGAGCTGCGCCAGCTGCTCTCCGACAAGGGCTTCCTCGAGGTCGAGACGCCGATCCTCCATCCGATCGCGGGCGGTGCCACGGCGCGGCCGTTCACCACCCATCACAACTCGCTCGACATGGAGCTCTACCTGCGGATCGCGCCGGAGCTCTACTTGAAGCGGCTGCTGGTCGGCGGCTTCGAGAAGGTCTTCGAGATCGGCCGCGTCTTCCGCAACGAAGGGATCTCGCCGCGCCACAATCCCGAGTTCACGATGATGGAGCTCTACTGGGCCTTCGTGGACTACCGTGCCGTGATGGACCTCACCGAGGAGCTCTTCGTCACCCTCGCGAAGCACCACTGCAAGGAGGGCAAGGCGAAGCTCGGCGAGCGGGAGATCGACTTGAACGGCCCGTTCGCGCGCAAGAGCTACCACGAGCTGGTGGGCGAGCACGCGGGCGTCGATCCGCACGATGACGCGGCGCTGCGACGGCGCGCCACGGAGCTCGGCGTCGCGCAACCGGCGAGCGCTCCGAGCCACAAGGTCCTCGAGGCGCTCTTCGAGCTGTGCGTCGAGCCGAACCTGATCCAACCGACCTTCGTGACGCTCTATCCCACCGCGATCTCGCCGCTCAGCAAGCAGTGCCCCGACCGGCCCGAGCTGGTCGAGCGCTTCGAGCTCTTCATGAACGGCTGGGAGCTGGCCAACGCCTTCTCCGAGCTCAACGATCCGATGGAGCAGCGCAAGCGCTTCGAGGAGCAGGTGGCGACGCACGACCCCGAAGCGCCGGCCGAGGTCGACGAGGACTACGTGCGGGCGCTCGAGCACGCGATGCCGCCGGCGGGCGGGCTCGGCATCGGCATCGACCGCCTCTGCATGGTGCTCGGCGGCTTCCTCTCGATCCGCGAGACGATCCTCTTCCCGTTGCGCCGGCCGTTGCCCGCCGAGGCGACGGAGGGCGACGCGCCGCCGCCGGCCGTGGGCTGAGCCAAGCGCGGTGGACCTCCTGCTCATCGCCTGGCGCTACCTGGTCGCCCGCCCGATCACGCTGGTCTCGACCTTGAGCGTGACGGTCGGGCTGATCGCGATCGTGGTGGTCGACTCCGTGATGAACGGCTTCCTCGGCGAGCAGCGGTCGATGATCCGGGCCCTCGCGCCCGACGTGGCGATCGAGGTTGCATCGCTGCCGCCTGAGCAGGCGGCGGCACTGCTCGAGCGGATGCGCCGCGAGCCCGACGTGATCCGCGCCGAGCCGCGAGTCGAGGTGGCCGCCATGCACCGTGCCCCGGACCGGCCGGCGGTGCTCGGCGCTCCGCGCATCGGCGAGAGCTACTTCGTCAATCTCGTCGGCGTCGAGCCGAGCGAGGTGGCGACCGGGTTGCAGAGCTTTCTCACCGTCTCCAAGCGCCCGGATGATCTGGCGATCGCTCACCCCGACGACCCGTTCTGGTTCGTTCCCGACGATTCGTGGTGGAGCGGACGGCTGCCGCCGAAGTTCAGCCAGCGCGACGACCTCACGCCGGTGATCTTCGGCCGGCGACTCGCCTACCTCTTCGGCTACCACGCCGGCACCGTGCTCACCATTGCCACGCTCGCGGGCGTGCCGCGAGCCGGCGAGCGGCTGCAACCGCGCACGCGGCTCTTCGTCGTGGTCGGCACCTTCTCCAGCCGCGATCGCGCCTACGACGAGACGCACGCCCTGGTGGCGCGCGACCGCCTGGTCGACTTCGCGTCGCTGGCGGCCCCGATCGAGGATCTCGCACTGACGGTCCGCGGCTCGCCCGCGGCGGTGCGTGATCGGCTGCGGGTGGCGCTCGCGGGGGAGGTGGCGCCGGGCGCGATCGAGACGTGGGAGGATCGCAAGCGGCTCCTGCTCGGAGCGGTCGAAGGCGAGCGGCGCGTCATGAACGTCGCGATGTTCTTCGTCGTGATCGTCGCGACCTTCAGCCTCTTCGTGACGCTCCATCAGATGGTGCGCCGGAAGACCCGCGACATCGGCGTCCTCTCGGCGCTCGGCGCGCCACCGTTGCGGTCGGGGCTGCTCTTCCTGCTCTGTGGGTTCATCGTCACGCTGGGCGGCTCGCTGCTCGGCCTGACCGGCGGGCTCGCGCTCGCCCATTGGTTGAACCCGCTGCTCGATGGCGTCGAAGCGTTGACTGGCCTCCGGCTCTTCAATCCGCAGCTCTTCCACTTCGACCAGATGCCGGTCGCCGTCGACCTCGGTCGCGTCGTCTGGTACGCCTTCGCGTCAGTCGTCTGCGGGACGCTCTTCACGCTGTTGCCGGCGCTGCGCGCGGCGCGGCTCGACCCGGTGGAGGCGCTGCGCCATGAGTGACGCTCCGGCGATTCGCGTGCGCGGGCTCCGGCGCGACTTCACCTCGGCCGGCAACGTGCTGCAGATCCTGCGCGGGGTCGACCTCGAGGTCGGCGTCGGTGAGTCGGTGGCGATCGTCGGCAAGAGCGGCGGCGGAAAGTCGACGCTGCTCCATCTGGTCGGGCTGCTCGACCGGCCGACCGCGGGGACGATCGAGCTAGAAGGGGTCGACGTCGGCAACGGCGCGCGCGGCGTGCGCGATCGGCTGCGCCGCGACCGGATCGGCTTCGTCTTCCAGTTCTATCACCTGCTTCCCGAGCTCACGGCGGAGCAGAACATCCTGCTTGGCGAGATGATGGGGGTCTCGCCGTTCCAGTG
>CAYRQC010000485.1:0-4456 GCA_964426265.1 uncultured Phycisphaerales bacterium
CGTCGCCAACGAGCTGGTCGCCCCCGTCGATCTGAGTGACGACGAGCTGCTCGTGATGGTGAAAAACGACCCGGTGCACTACGTCGGTGATCGGACCAAGATCCCGGCCACGGTCGCCGACGTGACGCCCGAGACGCGGACCAAGGCGCAGAAGGACCGCCGGCTGAAGGCCGTGCTGGAGAAACTGCGGGCCGACTTCGCCGCGGCGGCCGCGGCCCATACCGCTCTTCCGGTGCTACCGGTGCCCGATTCGGCCAAGAGCGAAGAGGAGAACAAGGCGGCCGCGGCCGCTGCCGTGGAAAGCCGCAAGGCCGTGGTTGCCGAGCGGGCGGCGAAGGAGAAAGAAGAGTTCGCGGCGATCGCCACCAAGTACGGATTCACCGTGACCGCGGTGCCCGAACAGGAACAAGCCACACTGGCGGTGCTGGATCCACCGAAGGACAGCTCGCTGCAGTTCATGGTCGCCGGACTGTCGGCACCGGGTGAAGCGGGAATCCTGACGCAGTCGGTACTACCGGCCGGTGAACGCCGACATGGCTACGTCGTCCGGCTTGCCGACGCCCCGAAGCCGCCCGAGCCCAAGCCGTTCGAGGAAGTGAAGCAGCAGGTGCTCGAGCAGTGGGTCGAGGAGCACGGCAAGGAGAAGGCGCTGGCCAAGGGTGAGGAGCTCGAGGTGGCGCTGCTGGCGGACGCGGAGACCCGCCTCAACCCCGAGACGCTCGCGGCCCTCGCCGCCGAGCGCGACGCCGAGCTCGCTAGGGCGGACGCCGACAAGAGCCTGACCGATGAGCTCCGCAAGACGCGGCGTGAAGCGGTCAAGGAACACTACGCCGCCCATGTCGCCGGCGTGCTCGGACCAGCCTACGCACCCCGTTTTGGCGAGCTTGCCAAGTCACTCGGGCTCGAGGTACAGACCCTCGCGCCGCAGCGCCGCGACGTGTCGAACGCCTTGTACTTCCACGACCGCTTCGAAGGTGCCGCCCGCTTCCTCTTGCGCCAGAACCGTTTCATCGGTGACACCGGCAGCTTCGGGCAGAAAGAGGGCGGGGAGCCGGTCATGCTGCTTGCGTGCGGCGAGGGTGCGGTGAGCGAGGTCCTGGTCGACGAACCCGAGAAGGTGGCCTACGTCGCGCGCGTGGCGTCCCGTCAGGTGCCGACGGTGGCCGACATGACGCCGAAGGACCGCGCCAGCGCGGAGCGTGAGCTCGAGGGTGAGTGGAGCCGTCAGGACAACCCGTTCCTCTGGCAGTACCAACGCTTCGCGCCGCCACCGCCGCCCCCGTACGAGGATCCCTTCTCGCTGGCGCAGATTCTCCGCCGTCACCACCCGATGGTGCGCAGCTCGGGATCGACGGCGGCCAACGCGACCAACGACTACTACTGACCGTCACGGCACCGGGTCGTACCCCGAGCCGCCGAGCGGATGGCAGCGGAGCAGCCGCCGCAGCGCCAACCACGAGCCGCGCCAACCGCCGTGCTTCTCCACGGCATCGACGAAGTACTGCGAGCAGGAGGGGTAGAAGCGGCACTGCACCGGGAGCACCAGTGCGAGGGTCCGCTGATAGAGGCGGGCGGCACCGATCAGCAGCCGTGTCATGGGGCGCTGCCGCGGCGTGGCGCGGTGCGGGGCGCGGCCCGCGAGGCGCGCTGCAGTGCTTCGCGCAGGGTGCGCCGCACGGCGTCGCAGTGGTCGGGAAAGCGGCCGGCTTGGGGCAGCGCGACGATGTCGAGCGCGGGCAGCTCATGCTGCGAGAGCCGGAATGCCTCGCGCAGCAGCCGCCGCGCGCGATTGCGCCGCACCGCATCACCGAACTTCCTCGACGTGACCAGTCCGAGGCGGGCCACGCCGGTCGGCGACTCGGCCACGTAGAGCACGAGACCGTGTGCGAACAGCCGTCGGCCCGCCTGGAAGACGCGGTCGAACTCTCGTTTGGAGAGGATCCTGCGCTCGCGCGGGAAGCGGAGCGAAGGGGCGTCGCTCATCGCCCCACGGACGGCTGGGCCGTGCGCTTCTCGGCGAGCTTCGACCGCAGGCTCATCATCTCCTTCACGGCTTGGTTCACCGTGTCGTCGACGTGACCCGACGAGAGCAGGATGTACTTCTCGAAGTCGGTGACGGCGCGCTCGTCATCGCCGACCGCTGCGCGGATCCGCGCGCGCGAGAGCCAGTCGCCAAGCCCGAGCGCCCCGAACCCCTCGAGCGTCTCCATCGCGATCGCCGCCTGGGCATAGTCCTTCGTCTGCCAGTTGTATTGCGCCAGCTCGCGGGCGAGGAGCTTTCCGCGTTCGGCGTTGACCTGGCGGTCGTGCTCGGTGCGGGTGTGCTCGGTCGTGCCCATCGGCTGCGAGAGCTGCGCTGCGCAGATCTTGTCCTGCGCCTGCAGCTTCTGCAGCGCTTGGGCAGCGTGGCGGTCGAAGTCGTCCATCCGCTTCTCGTCGAGGTCGAGCAGGGCGAGGTGGAACGGGACTTCGGGCGGCGTGTTGTTGGTCGCGGCCGAGGCCGATGCGGCCGCCTCGAGTGCGGCGCGCGCCTCGGCACGGAGCTGCGCGACGTCCGCCAGCTTCGCGGGTTTCTTCGATCGGGCGTGCACGCGCGCGAGCTGCAGCAGCGCGATCCCGGAGCCTTGCTCGACGCGCCAGTCCGGGGTGCTGAAGGTGCCGCGCTGGTCGTCGAACAGCGCGATCGCCTCGTCGAGCCGCTTCTCGCTCGACTGCATCAGCAGCGAGTAGCCGAGCGTGAGCTTCAGCGTCGCGTTGTCGGCGTCGATCGCCAGGCCGCGGCGGCACTGGTCCTCCGCGCGTGCGTACTCGCCTGCGTCGTAGTACGCCTTGGAGTTCGCCAGGTGGATGAGCACCGAGTTCTGCTCGTCTTGCGACAGGCAAGCCGCGAGCGGCAGCAGGAGCGCCAGCAGGAGTGGTCGGATGGTCACGCGCTCAGCTCGCGGACTTGCGATCCTCGTCACTGCAGAGCCAGGGGGAGTTCTGAAGCTCATAGGTCACCAGCTCCTCAGGACTGAAGAAGAGCTCGATCTCGCGCTTCGCGGCGTCGGCGCTGTCGGAGCCATGGACCAGGTTCATGCCCTTGCTCGCCGTGAAGTCGCCGCGGATGGTGCCGGGTTCCGCCTTGTAGCCGAAGGTCGCCCCCATCAGCTTGCGCGACGCCTCGATGCAGAACGGGCCTTCGAGGCAGAGGACCAGCACCGGACCGCGGGTCATGTAGTCGACGAGGCCCGGGTAGAAGGGGCGCTCTTTGTGCGGCTCGTAGTGCTTCTGCACCAGGGCGCGTGGAAGCACCCGGAGCTTGGCGGCGACCACCTTCAGCCCCTTCTCCTCGAAGCGCGTCAGGATGCGACCCATCAAGCCGCGCTGGATGGCGTCGGGCTTCAGGATGATGAGGGTGCGTTCGATCATCGAACTGTGCTCTCCTTGCGATCGCTCGCCTTGGAAGGGGCGGGGAGCATAGCGCGCGACGCGGATAGCATCGCGCCCGGCTCGTGGCAACGGAGGCCTCGCGGGAACTTCGGAGATGCCGATGCGCTTGCTCTTCGCGTTGCTCCTGGCGGCCGTCACCGGCTGTTTGCAGCTCGAGCCTGAGCCCGATCCGCGGGCCGGCGGGCTGGTCGAGCCCGACGTCTTCGACGTGATCCGCGCCTCGAACTCCAAGGCTGCGGTGGAGCAACTGCGCGATCGCCACCAGCAGGAGATCGAGCACGCGCGGCTGCTCGAAGCGCGGATCGGCGAGCTGATCGCTGCCGAGGAGGGGCTCGCGCACGAGCATCGGGAGCGGCTCGCCGATCTGCAGCGGATCAAGGACCAGCTCAAGGTTCTTGCAGACGAGCACGCGGCGACCACGCGCGCGCTCGAGGCGTTGAAGCAGGAGAACGCCGAGCTCGAGAAGGCGATCGCCGCCGAACGCGCCCGCCAGGACGAGCTGAAGAAGCAGGCGGGTGGCGGGAGCTGACGCGGTCGCTCGCGTCCGCGTTCGCTTCGCGACCGCCTATTCTTCCTGCTTCTTCTCGTCCTTGACCTGTGCGGTCGCCGGGTCGGCGGCCACGGTGCGGACGCGCAGGCCGTCGAGCACCTTGTGCAGGAACTCCGACTGCAGCTCGGTCTTGCTCGAGCCCGGCAGCACCTGCACCTGCACGTGGCACTCCTCGCGATCGACTGCGACGATCTGGTAGTTCCGGCGCGAACCGTCGGCGCAGGTGATCTCGACGCCGCTCCAGTCGCCCTGGACGCCGAGCACTCCCATCAACCCGTCGGCCCGATGGCTGTCGCCGCCGTTCCCCTCGGCACAGGCGAACTTCACCATTCGCGCGACCGACCGCTCGAGGATCTTCTGCGCCGAGATCCGATCCTCGCCGCTCGGGAAGAGCCGCACGATGATCGCCGAGCGGCGGTCGTCGACGATTCGCAGTCGCAGCCGCACGACGTGATCGCCGAGCAGGGGCATCGC
>CAYRQC010000486.1:0-6264 GCA_964426265.1 uncultured Phycisphaerales bacterium
AGTCGCTCGCGCGCACCTCGTAGTCGACGACTGCATGCACATACTCGCGACGCGCGAGCACGTTGCCGCCCGCCAGTTGGTTCCGCACGCCCTGAGGTGCATTGACCTGTGCGAGGTATCTGGTGCAGTCGCCTTCCGTGCGAACGTAGCCACCGATGCAGCCCTCATCCTTCGTGTTCGATCGCGTGTAGGGCAAGGCGCCGTCGCAATCGGGACAGGCGTAGCACGGGATGTTGGCGCACGAGGTCGGCTCGTCGACCGGCAGGACGGGATCGTTGCCGGCTCTCGCCACCGGTGGAAACGGCGCCGCGGCGATGGCGAGAAGTCCGCCGATGATCACGGTTGGCGCCAACCAATTGGAGTGCGATTCGTGATTCACCACGCCGAGTCCTCCTGCGGCAGGGCGTCGACTTCGAAGATCACCCACCCCGTGCACTCCGGGCTGGCCGCCACGATCCGATAGAGCGTGTGCATCGAACCTGGAGTGAAGTGCGCGGACGCCCGCCCTTCCGAGTCCGCCTTCACCGTGATGGACGACTTGCCATTCTCAAAGGTCCCGAAGTCGGGCGCGTAGAAGGTCACGGGCCGGTCGGGCGCGGCCTTCACCTCCAGCGGCTCATCCAGCACCTGCTTGGCCTGACCATGGAGGAGTCGCGGAGAGACTGGCTCGAGCGCGCGGAGTGTCTCACCCGGATCGCGCGGCCGTTTCACATGGATGCGGCTGGGATCGACCGTGGCGTAGTACGGCTCGTCGTAGACGAGGAAGCGCCGGAAGAGCGGTGACTTCGTATCGCGGAGTCGCGGATCGTCCGGACCGAGTCGGAGTCCGAAGTCGCCCCGATTGGGCACGGCAGTCGTGATGGCGCACGTGCTTTCGACACCCGGTTGCACGATCCCGATCGGCGCCGCGACCGCGTCCGGTGGTCTGCTGCCAGCCACGAGCAGCACGAGGCCGCCGGTCACACCCAGAGGCACCAGCTTCACAACCGCGGAATGTGCCCACATCATGGCGTACGCTCCTTGCTCGTTGCCGTCGCCGACGGCTCCTTCACACCTGCCACCAGCGCCGTCACCGGGATGACGACCACCGTGCCAACGGCGTCGTCGAGCGTCACCCGGAGATGACCCGCGAGCAGCGCTCGATCGGCCGGCACCTCCACGCGAATTGCCAGCTCGATCCCACCGTCGACGACGTTCACATCCGCGCGCGCGACGAACGTCGGACGATCGATGCTCTTGACCGCAAGCCGATACGCCGGTGCGAAGAGATTCCGCACCGATACCTTGCCGGTGACCGCGCTTCCCACACTCACCGCCCCGAGGTCCAGCGTCGCCGGCGCGACCCGAACCGGGGCATTGGTGGTCACCTCTACGGGCAGCTCGAGCACTTGCCGCGAGCCATCGACCGGATCCTGCGTGTGAACGTGAACTCGATACCGCGCAGGACCCAGCGCAACGGCCGGCGCCAGCTCAAGCTGGATGAGCCCCGCTGCCCGGTCGTAGCGTGCATGGAGCTGATCCGAATCGGTCTCGATGGTGGTCACCCGCTCGGGAGACCCGATCACGCGGACCGCACGGTGAAGTGGTCGATCGGAGAGCAGACGCGATTCCACTACGTGCGAAGGCCCGAGCTCCACGAATGGCGCCACGGAGAACCGCACGTGCAACCGGTCTTCGTGCTGCTGGCCGTCCACGATCACGATCGGGGAGGCGACGGCCGCCGCATGGCGGGGAGCGGTCAGCCGCAGCTGCAAAACACCGTCACTTTCGGGGAGCACCGTGGTTCGGATGTCGTTCACCTCGGTGAGGCAACCACATTCGAGCCCGACCCGGATGACCCGGATCGCGGCTGCGGTTCGATTCTGGTAGTGGAAAGCCACGTCGCAGACAGCACCCGGCGTCAGACGGCCGAGGTCCACGACGGTCGCGTCGAAGGTGAGCCCGGTTGGTGCCTTGGACGGCACCTGCAGGTGGAGCGCGGTGCATATCAGCAACGTCGCAGTCAGTCGCGTGATCGTGACCATCACCAGGCCTCGCGTCTTCGTGGCGACCGCCACGCCCGTCTTCAGGACGACCCATGCATCGACGACGAACTGCGTCTCGGCGGCACCAGCCCGCAGCAGAGCGCAATTGCCGGAATACACAGGCGATATTCGAGCTCGCGCGTTACGCGCAAGTTGACCCGGCTCTTCGGCATGCCGGCGACGGCAACGGTCTGCGGCGTGGCGATCCCGCCGGCCCTTCGACTGCGTGAGCTGTCGTCGGCTACTCGCCGGTCGCCCACCAGCCGTGGACGCGCGTCGCCGGCCCGCCGATCGGCGAGCGCTGCCGCGTGCCACCGTGGATCAGCACCACCTCGTGAATCAGCTCGCGGTCGCGCTGAAGGAGGGCGAAACGGCCGTCGGGGGAGAGCGCGAACGACGGGCATGTGACGGCGAGCGGCGCAGCGACGTCGACGATCGGCTCGGTGTCGCCGAGGAACCAGAGCTTGCCGTCCCCCACCTCAAAGAGCCCCTTCGGCGAGCGCGGCGCCGCCGGCACAGGGTCGGGCTCGCGCGACGGCACGTCATGGCGCAGCCCCATGGCGCCGAGCAGATGGGTCGCGACGACGTTGCCCGACTCGACGTCGACGTCGATGCAACGGAACTTGCCCTCGAACCGACGCCCTCCATCGATGCGATCGGCCGGTTCGGTATCGCTGTAGCGAAGTCGCTGTTCATCGAGCCAGACGAACTCGAGCGTCGCGCTCGAGCTCGACCACGGCGCAACCTCGACGTCGATGCCATTCCACTGGTGGACGATCCGACCCGTCGCGCGCTCGACTACCACCAGCGACGCGCCCTTCTGCTCGCCGAGATCCCACGGATAGGACCACGCGAGGAGGCGGCCTCCAGGCGAGAGGCGGGCGCGAAGCAGCGTCTGCGTGACGCCGCGGGGCAGCTCGACGAGCCTTCGCGATTTGCCGCCCGCGAGTGGCAGTTCGACGAGCCGCGCGCCGCCCTCTTTCTTGCCCTCGAGGTGGCGCTCCTGCTCGCCATCACCCGCGAATGCCACGACGACGCCACCCTGGACGTCGAGCGGCTCGAAGTCACCGAGCGGCGTGCAGCGCGCCATTGCCAGGTCGATCACGACCAACCCGCGCGCCTGGCCGCGGCTCATCATCACGAGCGCATGCGGACCGACGCGGGCGACCGGCTCGACATCGCCGATCACGCGCAGGAACCGTTGCGGCTCGAGCGATCGACCGGGCGCCACCACCTGCCAGAGATCCCACGGCTCGCTGGTCGTCGAGTCGCGCTCGGACACCAGGAGCAGCGGCCCGGTGCCGACCTCGACCGGCGTGAGCTGGAAGAACGGGAGTTCGTCGATCGGGGAGTGCTGGCCGCCCGTCACAGCGAGCGCACCTGCGAGCATCATCGAGCATCGCACCACGGTCGCCTCCATCGCTACCGCGGATGTGCAGCGGCACGTTCCCGCGACAAGCTCCGAGTATCGCGCCTCGTCAACTTCCACGCGGTCACGCGTGCGTCACGACCGACCAAAGGCCGCACGAATCAGTGCACTTCCCCCGCCCGCGCCAACACCTCGCGCGCCGCGCCGTCGTCAACCACCAGACCGTCCTGCAACCGGATGATCCGGTCGGTGCGCGCCGCGAGCCGCGCGTCATGCGTCACGACCACGATCGTCTGCCCCTGCTCACGCACGAGCTTCTCAAAGAGCGCGAAGACGAGGTCGCCGTTCTTGGTGTCGAGGTTGCCGGTCGGCTCGTCGCCGAGCACGACGAGCGGCTGGTTCGCGAGGCTGCGGGCGATCGCGACACGCTGCTGCTCGCCGCCGGAAAGGCGACTCGGGATGCGCGCCTCCTTGCCGGCGAGGCCGAGCAGCGCGAGCAGCTCGCGGCCGCGCGCGGTCGCCGCCTTGCGCGGCGTACCGAGCTTGCGCATCGGGATGGTGACGTTCTCGAACGCGCTGAATTCCGGCATCAAGTAGTGGAACTGGAAGATGAAACCGATCTTGCGGTTGCGCACGTCGGCTAGGGCCGCTTCCGACAGCTCCTTGGTATCGATGCCGTCGATCAATACCTGGCCGCTGGTCGGCCGGTCGAGCGCGCCGAGCAGGTACATCAGCGTCGACTTGCCGCTGCCGGATGGCCCCATGATCGCGCAGAACTCGCCGCGCTCGATCTCGAGATCGATGCCGTGCAGGATCTCGAGCGCGTTCTCGCCACTGCCGAGCGTCCGGCGGAGGGCGCGCGTTTCCATGGCGGGTGGCTTCGCAGCAGTCGCGATGGGTGGAGCTGCGATCGTGGAGGGCTTCTCCATCACGCCCGCCCCCGCAGCGTGACGACCGGATCGAACCGCCCCGCGCGCATGGCCGGCAGGCACGCCGCCACCACCGTCGATGCAAACGAGATCAGCGCCGCGATGACATAGACGCGCGGCGGATCGACGAAGATCAGGTGCTCGATCTCGATCAACCCCTTCATCGGGATCGGCAAGGCGCCGAGCGCCTGCTGCAACCAGTAGCCGCCAATCGAACCGAACAGCGCCCCGAGCGCGCCGATCGCCAGCCCTTCGAACAGGAAGGTCACCGTCACGTCGCCGGCGGTGTAGCCCATGCTCTTCAACATCGCGATCTCGGGCAGCTTCTCGAGCACCAGCATGATCAAGACGTTCAGGATCCCGAACGCGGCGACGATCGTGATGCCGCCGGTCACCACATAGGTGATCACGGTCTGCACGTTGAAGAGGGCGAGAAAGTTGGCGTTCTGCTCCTGCCAGCTTTCGGTCCGGTAGCCGACGGTCCGCTCGAGCTCGGTGGCGACCTCCCGCGCCTGCGTGTGATCGTGAAGCCGCAACACGATCCGGTTCACGTCGCGGCCGAGCCCGAGCAATTGCTGCGCGAGGTTCACGAGGGTGTAGGCCCGCACGGCGTCGACCGGCACCAGCCCGGTCTTGAAGACGCCGACCACACGCAGCGCGCGCGCACCACCGCCGCGCAGCGCCGCGCCGATCGTGTCGCCGCGGTGGACGCCGAGCCGCTCCGCGAGCCCGCTGCCGAGCACGATCGCGCCGCTCGCCGAGTGGAGGTCGTCGAGCTTCCCCTCCACCATGTAGACGTCGGTCGAGACCACCCGATCCTGCGCCGACGGATCGATGCCGACCAGCGCCGCGCCGACCTCGCGACTGCCGAAGTTCAGGATCGACGTGCCGACGACGTTCTGCGCCGCCGCCGCGACCTCCTCGCGCTCCAGCACGCCGGCGAGCGTCTCGAGCGGCTTCTTGATCCGGTAGATCCGCTCGCGCGGGTGGGCCGACTCGACGGTCGCGACGCCGCCCGTCTCGCGCGAGAGCCAGCCGGCGAACTCGTCGGGCGGATCGCGGAACTCGTCGAGGATCGTGACGTGCGGGCTCGACTCGACCGTCTCGTCGACGAACTTGTGCTCGAAGCCGGCCATCAACGCCGACATCGTGATCATGAAGCAGTCGCCGATCGCGACGCCCATCACCGAAAGCGCCGTGCGGAACGGGCTGTAGGCGAGGTGACGACGCGCGATCGAGAGCAGTGGCAGCAGGCGCATGGCGCGAGGTCTCGCCTACTGCTGCTGCGGCACGGTGAGCGCGGCCGGCGCAACCGGCGGCACATCGCGTTGCGGCGCGAGCGTCGCCTCGCGCGCCACGACGTGCGCACCGTCGCTCAAAGTCGACACGCGATCGAACACCACAGACTCGCCTGCCGCGAGACCGCTCGTCGCCTCGCACCGATCGAAGTTGGTGAGCCCGAGCTTCACCATGCGCTCGCGCACCCGATCGCCCTCGACGACGAAGACGGTGCCGCGCGCCGTGAGCGCCGAGCGCGGGAAGACCAGCGCGCTCGCACTCTCGCCGACGACGATGCCGAGCTCGCACGAGGAGCCGGTGAGGAGCGCTCGCCCACCCGCCGCGCGCAACGTGCCGCGCAGCCCGAGCGGGCCGCTCGCCGTGAACTTCGCACTCGGGAAGCCGACCCGCACGCGATAGCTGCGCGTCACCCGCGTCGAATCGGGAAAGAGCTCCACGACGTTGCCGGCGACCAGCTCGTCCTCATCGCCAGCGACCCGCACCAGCACGCGCTGCCCGAGCTCCACCCGCCCCGCGTCCTCCTCGTCGACCTCGCCCTCGACCCAAAGCGCGCGCAGGTCGCCGAACTTCATGAGATCGCGCTCGGGATTCACCGACTCACCCTCTTCGGCGAAACGCGCCAGCACGACGCCGTCGAACGGCG
>CAYRQC010000487.1:0-5884 GCA_964426265.1 uncultured Phycisphaerales bacterium
TCGGCTTCGAGTGCTTCGATCGAGCGCCGCAACCGGACTCGCCCCTCCCCAGACGATCGTTGCTACAACCTCATCACATTCTTCTTATCGGCGGATCCACGCGATTCTTGAGCCAGATCTCGGCGAGCACTATTCAGTTACTCCGCCGCGTGGCCGAGGCCGATCTCTTCGTCGGTGTCATCGCGCGCCGCTACGGCTGGATCCCGCCGGGTGAGACGAGGTCGATCACGGAGCTCGAGCATGACGAGGCTGCGCGTCTCGAGCTGGCGCGATTGCTTTTCGTGATCGATCCCGCGACCCGCGTCAACGTCGAAGAAGAGTTCGACGAAGGGCCCGAGCGCTGGGCGAAGCAAGCGCAGCTCGACCGGTTCAAGAGCTTGCTCACCAGCGGTGCGCGAGAGAGCGCCGTTCGCTTCGACAGCGACGAGCGGCTGCTCGTCGAGGTGATGTCGGCGCTGCACGGCTGGCTGGAACGACGAGCGCGGGGCGTCGATGACGCCGCACCGCACGCCGGTGCGAGCGACGCAACGTCACCGACCGCCGCGCCGTCGACGACAGGGCCGCCGACCGCGACCTCACCCACGACTCCGCTCACCGACGGTGAGATCGCGGACTACTTGAACCTCCTCTTCCGCGAGTTCGGCCGCGTCCGCCTCGCCGGTTTCCGCGAGGACGTCCACGTCCCGCTCGCGCTCGAAGAGCTGTTCGTCGAGCAGAACACCATCGCCGACCGGCAGGTGGGAGGCGACCTCGGGATCCCGCACGCGGCCGCGGTCGGCGGCGCGCTCCGGCACGGCGACGCCGCGCCGGAGGAGATCGCTTTCATCGACGCCTTCCGCTGCGCGCAGCGCAACGCCCATCGCCGTGGGATCGTGCTGCTCGGCGACCCCGGCTCGGGCAAGACGACGCAGTTCAAGCGCGCCGCCCTCTGCCTCGCCGACGGGCGTGCCCACCTCTTCGGGCTCCCTGAAGGGATGCTCCCGGTCTTCGTGCCGCTGCGCGACTTCAAGGGGCGCCGCCAGACGCTCGGCGAATTGATCCAGGGCCACCTCGACCTGCTCGAGGGCCGTCCGCAGCGGCTCGAGCTCGGGCTGACACAGGGGCTCCTGCCTGCGGATCTCGGCGCGCGACTGGTGGCGCGCGGGAAGCTGCTGGTGCTTCTCGACGGGCTCGACGAGGTGATCGACGAGAAGCTGCGCGCCACCGTCCAGGAGTGGGTCCACACCGTCGCCTCGGCGCTCGGCGATTGCGTCTTTGCCGTGAGCTGTCGCTATGCCGGCTACACCCGACAGTCGCGCCTCGACGACCGCTTCTTCGAGCTCCACCTGCGACCGCTCGACGACGCGCAGGTCGACCGCTTCGTCCGCAACTGGTTCGACGCCGTCGAGCGTGCGATCAGCGCCGACCCGGGTCGCGCGCAGCTCGCCGCCGGCGCGCAGGCCACGCGCCTGATCGACGACCTGAAGCAGCAGAGCTTCGGTGCCGCCAAGGTCGCCGAGCTCTCCCGCAACCCGTTGACCCTCACCGCGATCTGCCTCATTCACCGCGAGCGCCAGTCGCTCCCCAAGCGGCGCGTCGACCTCTACGAGGAGTGCGTCGCGATCCTGCTCGAGCGCTGGCGGACCGCGGCCGGCATGCCGCCGACGTTCGACGTCCGGCGCGCCCGCTCGGCGCTCCAGACACTCGCGCTCTGGATGCACTCCGAGCGCGACCGCCGCATGGCGCCGCTCGACGCGATCGCGCCGGTGCTCGAAGGGCCGCTCGCCGCCATCCAATGGAAGGGCGGAGCCAAGGCGTTCCTCGAGACGATCCGCGACCAGAGCGGCCTCCTGGTCGGCTGGAGCGATCGCGCCTACGGCTTCCTCCACCTCGGCTTCCAGGAGTACCTCGCCGCCCGTGAGATCCGCGCGCGCCACTTCAACGGTGACTTGACCGCGTTGCGTGACCTAGCCCACCAGTTCGGCGACAGTTGGTGGAGCGAGGTGATCCTCGTCCTCCAGGCGCTCGAAGAGCCGGTCACGTTCGCCCCGTTCTTCGACCACGTCGCCGCCCTCGACGCTTTCGCGCAGCACCAGGACTTGGTGAACGCCTGCCTGGACGACGCCATCGCCGTCTCGGCGAGCCCCTTCACGGCGCTGCTCGACCAGAAGCCCGGTCGCGACCGCAAGCTCTGGGAGCGTCAGCTCGCCGCGCTGCGGGTCGTCGAGAAGATCGCGAGGGGCGAAGTCGACCCGCGCAGGAAGCGGCTCGCGAAGCATCCGCATCCGGAGATCAATCTCCGGTTCGCGTCGGCCGCGACGCCCGCAACGCCGGCGACGCCACTCCCGCCTTCCACCCGCAAGACGGTGCACGGCGTCGAGTTCGCGTGGATCGCGGGCGGTCGCTTCCAGATGGGATCACCGATGGGCGAGAAGAATCGCCAGGAGCACGAGGGGCCCCAGCACGAGGTGACGATCGACGGCTTCTGGCTCGCCGTCCATCCGGTGACGAACGAGCAATTCGCGGAGTTCCTCGAGCAGCAGCGCAAGCAGGGTGGAGAGGAGCGCGGTGTGAAGGCTCCCGCCTACTGGAGCGACCGCCGCTACAACGGAGCACGTCAGCCGGTCGTCGGCATCGACTGGAACGACGCCGACTCGTTCACGCGGTGGTTGAGTGGCTTCCTGACTCCCGCCGAGAAGCCGTTGCGGTGCACCCTTCCGACCGAAGCGCAGTGGGAGTACGCCTGCCGCGCCGGGACGACGACTCGCTACTGGTCGGGCGATGGCGAGGCGGATCTCGAACGAGTCGGCTGGTTCCGCGGCAATTCCGGGGGGGCACTTCACCCGGTGGGTGAGAAGCCCGCGAATCCACTGGGCCTTCTCGACATGCACGGCAACGTCTGGGAGTGGTGCTTCGATGGGCTGCGCAAGTACACGAAGGCGCCCGCAAGGAACCCGATCGGGCCGACCGAGGGCGGTGCCGTCCGCGCGATCCGCAGCGGCGGCTACTGGGACTTCGCCGACGGGTGTCGTTCCGCCTGCCGGAACGGGGTCCTCCCGTCGTACCGCTGGAGCGACCTCGGTTTCCGCGTGGCCCTGTCCGCCGCCCCCGAGTAGGCAATTTGTGATCGACTCTCGTCCATTGATTGTGCTTCGAACCGGCAGGTCGGCGGTCGCCCGGCAAGATCACGTCGGAGAGTGACTGTTTCTTGCCGCGGCGTTGCCCGTGGGCTGCCGGAGACGAAGTCCTTGTCTTGGGCCGTCCCTGAGTGCCGTTCCACCGGCTGTCGCACAAGACTGATGGGTGGCCACGCTCTTTGGCATTGCGATCGACCAGGAATTGCCGCGTACGCCGAACGGTGCGGCAAGCACGGTCCTCCGATGACCAACGCTTGCCGCCAATGGCCATCGCTCGGCAGGTTCTTGCCGCACGCCGGCAGCAGCGGCTGCCGCGCCGTCACGCGCCAAACAGGACGTGGCCAGCCGACCCGGCAACGCTCCGGCGCACGGCTTCCTCCAGCCGGTCGCCACCCTGAGGGCCGTCCATCAGCTCTCTTGCCGCCTTCCGGATCCGGATGAACGCGCGCCGCGGCAGCGGCTCGATCCGGCTGCGTCGAACCCGATGACCGAGCGCGTCGAGGTGACCCGAGCACGCCAGGATCGGCGCGTCGGGGTACTTCAGTCGAAGCGCCCGCTTCTCCCCAAGCCATGTCGCGACCTCGCGCCGCCACTCGTGCAACGCCTTGCGCGATTCCCCGAACAAGAAGAGATCGTCGACGTAGCGGACGTAACCCGGCACGTGCAAAGACCGTTTGACCCAATGGTCGAACGCGAGCAGGTAGACGTGCGTCGCGAAGAACTGGCTCGTCCGCGCACCGATCGGCAGCCCGCGGCCTGAAGGCGGCCAGTCGGACGCGATGTGGGCGAAGCGTCGCGCTGGGTGTCGGTCATCGGCAGGTCGGAGCGATCGATCCGCCAGCGGCCGTCGTGCTTGGTGCCGCGGAGCTCGCCGCGCGCGAGCTGGTAGCGCAGGGTGCGCTCGCTGCGGCGATTGCCGCGTGGCAAGAAAGCGTCGGTCCTCGGCAGGAATCGGTGACAGGTCGGGCGCACCGCCGACGGAACGGTGCCAGTCGATTGCCGAGCGATGACCGATGGTTGCCGAGGTAGTTGCCGATGCTGACGCCATTACGCCGCTCGGCGGCAACGGTTGCCGGAGCGTGGCGCAAGCCTGCCGGGTCGCGGCGAATTTGCCGGCTCAGACCACAATCAATGGACGAGTATCGAAGGACTACTCGGGGGCGGCGGACAGGGCCACGCGGAAACCGAGGAAGTACCTGCGGCTCGACGGGAGGTACCCGTCCCGGTAGGCGGAACGACACCCGCCGGCGCTGCTCCCGTAGCAGCCGCCGCGGATCGCGCGGTCGGCACCGCCGAGCTGCCCGATCGGGTCAACCTGCGGCAATTCGGTGTACGCCCCCCGGTAGTCGCGGCACCACTCCCAGACGTTGCCGTGCATGTCGAAGAGACCCCACGGATTTGCGGGCTTCTTGCCGACGGGGTGGAGTTTGTCGTCCGAGTTCTCCCCGTACCACCCGACGCGCGCCAGATCGGTCTCGTCATCCCCCGACCAGTAACGCGTCGTCGTCCCGGCGCGGCAGGCGTACTCCCACTGCGCCTCGGTGGGCAGCTCGCCACCTTGCCAGCGACAGAAGAGCCACGCCTCCCACCAGCTCACTTCGACCACGGGGAGCAGCTTGTCTCCTTTCAGCGGGCGCTTCGTCGAGTGAGCGCCGGCATCCCTGAAGACGGCAAACTCCAGCGCCGTCACCGGCGTGCGACCAAGTCGGAACGGTCGCGAGATGTCGACTCGGTGAGCTGGTCGCTCGGCGTCGTGGCCGACACCTTCGGGGCTTCCCATCGTGAAGCTCCCGGCCGCGATCGGCACGGTTGCCGGCGCGGACGGACCGCCCTCCGGCCAGCGGCCGCAGGCTCGGAAGAAGGCCTCGCGATCGACCGCGATGCCGGCACGTTCGAGGCCGAAGAGGAGCCACGCCAGCTCGTCGAGCGAGGCATTCGGGCTGACCCGTGAGAGGACGAGCGAGCTCGCCTTCGCAGGATCCACGCGCTCGGCCAGCCAGCGCTGAACGAGTTGGAGCAAGTCGTTCCCGTCCCATGCAGCGCGTCCGTCCTTGTTCTGAAGCGACGTCAGCAGCTCGAACGACGCCTCCGGCTCGAGCCCCTCGATCTGCGGCAGCCAGCGGCGCGCGAGACCGACGTCGAGATCGCGGATGCGCTGGAGCAGCGGAATGCGGCGCTCCGGCGCGACGAGGCCGCAGGTCATCGCGTAGGCGTTGCCCCAGTAGGCGAGTTCCTTGTCCCGCTTCTCCTGCTCTTCATGCTCTTGCTGTCGATTCTTCTCGTCAGCTCGGCCTGCACCCGGCGCCGGTGTCGGAGCCGCGAGGGCCCGCACCCGGTCGATCAGCTCCTCCTCCGGCCGCGCCGCGAGCCAGCGCGCCACCAGGAACTCGCCGATCGACCGCACGAGGAAACGCCACCGCTCGTCGGGCCAGTCGAGAGGGCCGAGCAGGCCCGCATTGGTGCCGATGTCCTCGAGGAATGCGTCGGGTGACCCCCAGGCTCCAAGCCAGAGCTTCACCTTGTCGTCGCGCTCCGCGACGGCCCAGAGCCGCTCGACGAGGGTCTCCTTGCTCCAACGATCGGTCCGCGTCTCGAAGAGATCGATGGCGACATGCGGCAGCAGCAGGAACGCCGTGTCTCGGTGCTTGCTCTCGAGCTTCTCCAAGCCGAAGCCGTGGCGCAGCAGCAGCTTGATCGACTGCTCGAAGAGGTCGAGCGCGCGCTTGGGCTGCTTCTCGCCCTCACGCTTCAGGCCGGCCATCAGGGTG
>CAYRQC010000488.1:0-3127 GCA_964426265.1 uncultured Phycisphaerales bacterium
GCTCGATGCCTTCGTGCCGTTCGTCGAGCTCGATCCGGTGAAGCTCGGGCTGCTGATCACCCGGAACAAGCCGACGGCGGAGGGCGATATCGCGGCCGCCGCGACGCTGCGGTTGATCGGCGGCGATCCGGTGGACGCGAAAGCGAAGGCGGGCAAGCTCACCGGCGAGCTCGGCGCGAAGCTGAAGGAGCTGCTCGAGGCGTGGAAGGAGATCGGGCCGGAGCTCAAGGCGGCGCGCACGCTCGATGCACTGCTGCGCGAGCACGACCCGACGAAGGCGACCGAGCGGTTCAAGACGAGCTGGCCCGAGATCAAGGCGACCAAGCTCGGCGCGGAGATCGCGGCGAAGGCGCGCGAGCAGTTCGTCCTGCGCGGCGAGCAGGCCTGGGCGGGCCAGAAGGCGCTCGACGCGGCGTTCGAGGCGAAGGTGACCGTGAACCCCTCGAAGGTGCACCCCGACGCCGGGCCCGGTGGCATGGGGCTGGTGATCGAGTACGAGTTCGAGCGGGACGCCGAGGCGCACGACTTCGACCTCGGGATCCTGCCCAAACACGTCCTCCAACTGGTCCGGACGACGGGCGGCGGCGCGCCGACCCCGGGGCCGTTCACAGTGAATCAGAGCCGCCTCGTGCCGACCACCTTCTCGGGAGGAGCGCTGCCGCTCACTTTCCTCGGCGACATCGAGTTCGAACTGCAAGGGGGCATCGCCGAGACCGTGAAGAACGGCGACAAGTTCGGATCGTTCATCGTCGGTCTCACACCCGACGACGGCTCCGAATGGGTGTTGATGCAGAACTTCTCCGTGATGGAGAGCTCGATCGGCGGCAAGGGCGGACCGTCCGCCGAGAAGAAAATCGAGGAACCGCATCCGGGTCTGCAGGTCGCGACGGTCTGGAAGCTCGCCAACGGCAAGATGAGCTTCACGCTCAACGCCGACTCGACGCCGCAGCTCAACTACAAGCCGGCAGCGCCGCTGCGCCCCTTCGTGCTGGGTGTCGGCAATCCCACCTGGTTCCTCGAGCGCATGGTGATCCGCGGCTCGGCCACCGGCGAGAGCCTCGCCAACCTCGCACACGTCGTCGCCGAGCGTGAGGCGAAGGCGACCTTCGGCGAGTGATGATGCAGGGCGCCCTCATGCACAAGGTGAACCTTGCCGCGAAGCTCGCGCAGATCCACGAGCACTGGCGGCCGAAAGTCATCGGCGAGCTCAACGGCCAGGAGCTCAAGCTCGCGAAGTTCCACGGCGAGTTCGTCTGGCACCGCCATGAGCACGAGGACGAGGCCTTCCTCGGCGTGCGCGGCCACTTCCGCGTCGAGTTTCGCGACCACACCGAGGAGATCGGCCCTGGCGACTTGATCGTCGTCCCACGCGGCGTCGAGCACCGCACCGTCGCCGACCACGAAGCCGAAGCGCTGCTCTTCGAGCCGGCCGCGACCCGCAACACCGGCGATGTCGTGCACGCCACTCTGACGGCACCAAACGGTGTGAAGGTCTGACGCTTGGCCGACGAGCAGACTTCGGATCGGGCACCAAAGGGTGGCGCCACGTGATCCGTGTCACCCGGCCAGGAGTCGGTTCACGAAGAGGGATAGGATCGCGGCTCGCGTCCTGAGGAGTCGCCCCGGTGGCCGACCATTCCGCCGACGATCCCGCCAACCATTCCGCCGACCGTTCCGCTGCGGATCCCTACGCCTCGTTGCAGGCGCGACTCGACGAGCAGCACGTCTGGCCGGGCGTCTACACCTTCAAGTTCATCATGAAGACTGAGCTGGTCGGCTCGTTCGTGACGATCCTCGGGGACCATCACTTCACCCAACGGCAATCCGGTGCCGGCCGCCACGTCGCCATCACGGCGGAGCTCTTCATGGAGTCGAGCCGCGAGGTGATCGCGCTCTATCGGAGAGCGGCCGAGTTTCCGGGAGTGCTGTCCCTTTGAGAGCGGCGCCTACCGCAGCGGCGACCGGCCGTCGGCCGTGCCGTCTTCGCGATCGATCTGCTGCATCGTCTGCGTGAACTCGGCGGGCGTGCAGAGCCCCTTCTGCACGGCGAGGCGCTGCACGGTCTTCACGGCGAGTGCGAGCTCGCCAATCGCCTGCTCGAGACGCGCCGAGTCGAGGGAGCCGCCGCTCGCCGAGCGCAACGCGAAGGTCTCGGTGCGCGCGCGCTCCGCCTGTCGGTGCAGGTCCTCGATGCGCGACTGCTGGTAGATGTCGAAGATCCAGTTGATGACGCCCATGACGATCTCCCGCGCCGCGGGGGGGCCAAAGCTGTGCCAACCATCGCGGCGGCGGCATCGTAGAGGGCGAACCCCCGAAACGCGGCAACGAGGCAACGAGCCAATGCGAGGATCCGCCATGAGGCACCTAATTCTGGGAGCCACGCTCGCGGTCGGGCTTGCCAGCGTCGCACGATCGCAGGACGGGGGCCTCGTCGTCGACGCCTGTTGGGAGCCGATCGCCCGCTCCGAGTACGGCTTCCAGCAGAAGTGCCCGCTGCTGCACGGACTCGGGCCCGCCGAGCCGCAACGCCGTTGGTCGAACGCGGAGCTCGCCGCCTTCATTGCCCCACCCGACGTGGCCGTCGGCAAGAGCTGGCACCTCGACGACGCGCGCATCCTGCCGTTCGTCCGCCAGCTTCACGCGACCGCCGTGCTCGAGATGCACGCGAGGACCTGGGCCGGGGGCGGATACGCGATCCTGCGCGGGCGGAGTGACCGGCTCGACGAGGTGCTCTTCCGCATCCACGCCGACTTTCCGCTCGACCCTCACGGCTCGTGGTACACGCCGTCGCAGCTCGCGGGCCGTCTCCTCTACGAGCGGGCAACCGGCCGCGTCCTCACCTTCCAGATGGGGGTGCCGCCGCGCGACAGCAATGTCGACCTGAACTGGGCGCAGCCGTGGAAGCCGGGCACCGAACCGCCACCGCCGCCACCCGGCATTCCGGCGCAGCCGATGATGATCGAGGCCGACATCGGCTTCGTGCCACGGCTCGAGCTGGTCGCGCACGAAGCGAGCGACGCCGCAGCCGCACGCGCCGAGCTTGGCAAGCTCGCCGAGCAGATCGACAACGCGACCGCCGAGCAGCGGCTCGCCCGCTGTTTCTATGCATTCGCCACGGTTGACTGGT